>CAMWNL010000082.1 GCA_947175585.1 uncultured Bacteroidales bacterium
GGCTATAAATCCGTAGAGACGGCCAACTATATCAACCGCAAGTTTTATGGCGTTACGCCCGAGCAGTTTAAGGCAGATTGTGAGGCTGCAGGTCTGAGCGCTCTGTCATCTCATGCTACACGAGTGCTGACACCCGAGGAAATCACGAATCATGATTTCACTGAGGCGATGAAGTGGTGGGACGACGCTATCGCTGACCACAAGGCTGCCGGGATGACTTATCTCGTGACTCCCTGGAGCTCGATGCCAAATAACATAGAGGAGGCTCAGACACTTGTCGACTATCACAACGCTATCGGAGAAAAGTGTAACGCGGCGGGTCTGAAATATGGCTATCATACTCACTCAATGGAGTTTGATAAAATCCCCGGCACGGATAAGGTGTGGATGGAATATCTCGTGGAGAATACCAAGCCTGAAAATATGTTCTGGCAGCTTGATACTTACCTTGCAGTCAAGGCCGGTGCGAGTCCTGTCGAATATATCAAGAAGTATCCCGGACGTATACTGTTGCTCCATGTGAAGGATAAATATGAGCTGGGTCAGAGCGGCATGGTTGACCTGCAGCCAATCTTCATAGCTGCAGGCGAGAACGGTATGAAAAACTATGTCGTTGAGCAGGAAGGTACCGACGGTAGCCATACCATCCTGGAAGGCGTAGCAATGGATGCTGACTATCTCCGCAAAGCCGACTTTGTAAAGGCTGAATATTGATTGGATTCAAATCGATGAATATATGACAGGCGTGCCAAACCACGGCACGCCTGTCATATATTGGTTGTTAGTATTCTGGCTTAATGTTATCGTTAATTTTCCATACACCATCTGATTGAATCATAGCTAATGATGTCCTTCCTTTTTGCTTCTTATATTCCCAATTAACAATCGCAGTGTTATGAACACCTGGAATGACGGAAACAACTTTTGTAGGCTGGTCTTCGCTAACGTCAATAGAACTATAAGGAACATATTCACGGCGGTACCCGCCTGAAGGTAGCTTTACGTCTACTTCGACTATTGGGTTCTCTTCTATGTCTGGTCTTAAAAACCATTTTATATGTGCTCTTTGATCTGAGCTGCTGGCGTTTTCAAAGCGTTGGAGAAAATCGTCAGTGCAGATGTCAGTTATTTTGAAATCAGGGTCATTGGCTGTTTGAAAGACCACGTTTTCATACAGCTGCCTGATTTTGACTTCAATTTTGGGGAGGGCTCTTTCAAAAGATGTTTCTGTGGCTCGATAATAAGTTTTGCCTGGTTCTGTGAATGTTATTGGTATATCAAAGTGGAATCTGGTTTCATCAGGGACACGATATTTTACCCAAAATTTCGGGAACGAACTTACAAGCCTTAGAGCTTCAGTATTAGCTGCTTCATTTTTGCTCGGTCGTAATATTTCCGGATCGGTTACTGACCCATCAGATTTAACGTAGAATTGGACGATAACTTTTTTAAAGCCTATAAAATCCTCCGGAACCTGAATATTTGCTTTTAACCATTTATAAAGTTTTTGGTCACCACCTGGAAATTCACATATATCGCGCGGCGTGTACCATGGATTACCATATTCCGATTTTAATTTTTCAAGAGTTGCGGGAGTTACAGTAAAGAACGCTGCACAATTGCCATATTTATCATCCTTAATTTCTATCTTTTGAATTGAGTCGGTTGGCACAATATCAAGGTCGGGAACCATTAACCATTCATCATTGAAATAATAGAGATAAGTTGGAGCCCATTTTTTTGACAGAGTGGCCTTAAGTACTCTTACAGAACTGTCGTTGGGGCAGGAATTTTGCGCAAACGCAATGCACGACTGAATGAGAATTAAAGAGAAAATTAGAATGGTTTTCATATGTAGGTATTAATAAGCTGGTATTTCAGTTGTGAATGACTTTATATAATTTTGTAGCCACAAATCTAATATAAATTTTTTCAGTTCATTGATTTTTCCGGCTAATTTTTTGTTGTCTGAGACATACATTGAAGATGAATCAATGATTGTTTGACAGCTATCTTCTTGTAGTGATAGTTTGGTGAAAATCAAGTGATAATCGCGGGGTTGTATTGGTAACTTCATCCCTTTTTAGTGTATGGTAGTTATAGACTTAGTGCTTTGTAGGTATTTTAGGTGTAGGTAATATTCATAATTCCAGTCACTAACTATCAGAGTTAACATAGCTACAAATAGTAACGTTTCTATAATTATCAGCAACTTGTTTGGTATTATTTTACTTATAATAATATGATTTATAGTTGTATAAGCGATGAAGCATAGTAATGCGATTAATAGCATTACTGCCCATCCCTCAAGCTTATTTGTTATACGTATATTATATGAAATATAATAAATTATACATGCAAATCCGGTGAAGATGTATAAATAGGAGAGTATGTAAGAGAGATACCCAAAATTTTTTAGTTTTATGTTTGACATATAATTAATATTCAAGGAACTATTATTTATGTAGTAATTGGCCGGATGGATTGTATTTGATTATGGATTGAAAGGCAGAGCTAGGCAGAATTTTGATATCACATTTCATCTGGAATCCATTATATATGACATTTCATTAAACGCAGATACATAATAGTCTTCTGCTTTTATTGTTTGACCTAGGACTGGGAAATAAAGCAGATTGAGGAGAAGATATAACCATAAATACTTCATTTGGCAAAAGTAGTGATTATTTTATAATTTTATGATCCTAAACAGTATGTTATACAACATATTCTAGTAGGTGGAGAGTGAAAATTTCGTCAAAATCTGAAAGGCGCATGTGTCATTTGACCGCGAAGCGAAAGTTCGGTGTAGCAGTGCAAGAGTGTTAGCCTATGGCTGCGCCTGCTACGCGAGGCTTGCCATAGGCTACTAATCAATCACTCGGCTATGCCAAGTTTTACGCTACGCGGATTTTGCCCTTTAATCAATTGTGAGACTATTACTCCATTATAATCCAAGATATGACATACTGGTCACCGTGTATTATTTTTGACTTTGGCAGTAGTCGTCGATGGCGGAGCGGAGTGAGGACCAGAGGTCGTATTTTTCGAGGTGGGAGATGTCGAGCATGCGAAGGTTGCCGGTCTTTTGGAGCGCCATCAAGGCGGCGTTATACATGTTGTTGGGGTTGTCGGGATTGTTGTCGTGGTTGACAGCATAGAGCGAACCGACGAGGCGGCAGTCACCGTGGAGGAGGGTGTCGGCGCGGTTGAATGCATATTCGATAGACTCGTTGTCGTCAGCACCGTGGACTCGCTCGAGATATGCGCCGGCAGCGAAGACGTCTATGAATGGTGCGAAACCCGTAGCCTGATACTCGGGTGTGCCGTAGGCGTAGGCCATCGGCCATGATGATTTGGGCGATGCCCAGTTCTGGCCGCTTGAATTGAGAGCGTGGATCCATGTAGCAGCCCAGTATTCGACGTCGACGTCGGGTTTGGCAGCGTGGATAGAGTCTGACGCCTGACGGATGAAGTCTGAGATCACTTTTGCGCGATATGCCCACCATTGCTTGGCGAGGGGGCCGTCGATGCGGTTGCCTTCTTCGTCGTATGTGAAAATGTCGTCAGGCCAGTTTGCGACCGGCTCACCGATATATTTTTCGAAGTCGGCGCGAGAGAAATCTGAAAACTCGCTGTCGGCATCGGGATAACGGCAATAGTCGAGCGAAAAGCCGTCGATGTCGTAATTGTTGACGAGTTCCATAATGAGATCAAGCGCATACTCCTGCACTTCGGGTAGGGCAGGGTTAAGGAATACGGCGGCTTTGCGAGTATCGCGCATGTCGCTGAATGTGTTGTCGGGGTGACGTTCGATTGCGAGCCATTTGTCATAAACGGTGTCCTGATAGCAAAGTCCGCGTTGCCAGTAGGCCGAGCCGCACGGCATAATCGAGAATGATGCGGAGAGGCGCATGTCGCGCTTGTGGCACTCGTCGATAAAGAATTGCAGATAGTCCCAGTCACGTCCGAGGGGTTGGTCGGTGATGCCTTCGATATAGTCGAGGTAGGGGAGATATTGGCTGCGGTAAAGCACTTTGCCGTAATTGGGCTTTACGTCGAGGACAACATGGTTGATGCCGGCGTCACGAGCTTTATCGAGATACCAGACGATGCTGTCCTGATTGGAGAAACGCATAAAATTGGCGTCTGCAGCGATGGTGATATACACCTCAGGCGATGGTTTTCCGGTTTGATGACTGCAAGATGCGATGAGTAGGGAAAATATTGAGAGTAAGAGACCTAATTTCTTCATGGGTCTATTGTCGGAAAGTTATCAGACGATTGTATATAAAGTTGGTGACGGTGTAGACGCAGCATCCTGCCAGAGTGGCGACAGCGTAGCCTGATATGACAATGTAGCCTGTGTCGATGATGAGATCGCCGAGAGACGAAGTGTTGAGCGCGATGACTGTTAACAACTGCAGAGTGTAGCATAGCAGAAAACCGCAGGCGAAGCGGACGGCCTCACGGCGATAGTGGCCGACGGTGTTGAAGACCCATTGTTTGTTCCACAAAAAGGAGTTGATGACGCCTAAAATGTAACCGATCGCGTTGGAGACGTATTGGTTAACGCCGAGCAGAGATTTGCATAGGAAGATGGCACAGAGGGTGACGAGGGTGTTCATCACGCCTACGAGGCAAAATTTCACAAACTGGGCGATGCGACTGTCAGGCGTGTGATCCATCGTTGGCTTGTTGATCGTCGGGTATCGAGTTTTCATCGACTTTTAGAATCGGAAGTGACCAGTCGTAGTGGACGGCAAGCACTCGCAGTCCGACGATAATGATAGCGCACATAGCCTGAGGCACCCATATCGGGGCTTCGGTGAGCGAAACGAGATAATAAGCTACGCCGCCTGCAAGACAAGCTGTCGCGTAGATATCTTTGCGGAAGAACAATGGCTCTTCGTTGATTAGAATGTCGCGGATAATGCCGCCGAACGATCCGGTGATTATACCCATCACGATGGCAACCCACATAGGGTAGCCGGCGGCGATGGTCTTCTGTATGCCTACGACCACGAAAAGAGCCAGACCGATGGCGTCGAACAAAAAAAGTGTGCGCATGCCTCTCACGAGAGCCTGCCGGAATATTATGACTGCAGCGAGGGCTACACCGGTCACACCGAGATAGCGGAACGACAACATCCAGAAAACCGGTATGTCAAGGAGGACGTCGCGGACTGTTCCGCCTCCGATGGCTGTGACGAGACCGACAACATAAGCCCCGAACCAGTCAAAGCGTTTAGCGGCCGCGAGGCGGATGCCCGAGATCGCAAAAGCGATGGTGCCCAGGACCTCGATGATGGTTATAAATAGTTGATCGCCGTTCATGATTCTTTTTCGTTTTTCTGATAATATCGGCAAAAAGGTCTTAAATCACATTCGAGACACAACGGGCGGCGCGCCTTGCAGACATAGCGTCCGTGGAGTATCAGCCAATGATGAGCACGCGCGATCTTGTCTTCCGGTATATATTTGATGAGTTCTTTTTCGGTGGCGAGCGGTGTACGGCTACCTGTTGTCAGTCCTATGCGCTCGGCGACGCGGAATACATGGGTGTCAACGGCCATCGCCGGCTTGTTGTAGACAACAGAAAGTATGACGTTGGCGGTCTTGCGTCCGACCCCCGGCAGTGACATAAGGTCGTCAATAGAGTCGGGAACCTCTCCACCGAAACGCTCGGTGAGCAATTTAGCCATGCCGAGGAGCGAGGTGGTCTTGTTGTTAGGGTAGGAACAGGAGCGTATCAGCTCAAAGACTTCGTCGCGCGAGGCGGCAGCGAGATCAGCTGCCGTCGGAAAGCGCTCGAAAAGGGGAGGAGTTATGATGTTGACGCGCTTGTCTGTGCATTGGGCCGATAGAATCACAGCTACCAACAACTGATACGGGTTGTCGTAGTGTAACTCGGTATGCGCTTCGGGCATCATCTGCTCGAAGCGCTCCATGACCAGACGGTAACGGTCAGTTTTTTTCATTAATGAGCCGATGTGAATTCTTCGAGGAAGCGAGTATCGTTCTCGGAGAACATGCGGAGGTCTTTAACCTGGTATTTCAGGTTGGTGATGCGTTCGACACCCATGCCGAGTGCAAAGCCTGAGTAAACTTTAGAGTCGATGCCACAGGCTTCGAGCACGTTGGGATCCACCATGCCGCAACCGAGGATTTCGACCCAGCCGGTGTGCTTGCAGAATGAGCATCCCTTACCGCCGCAGAGATTACAGCTGATATCCATTTCGGCCGATGGCTCGGTGAACGGGAAGAAACTGGGACGGAGGCGGATCTTGGTATCGGGTCCGAACATTTCGCGAGCGAAGTAGAGAAGTGTCTGGCGAAGGTCAGAGTAGGTTACGTCGCGGTCGACATAGAGGGCTTCGACCTGATGGAAGAAACAGTGAGCGCGCGCCGAGATAGCTTCATTACGGTATACACGTCCGGGGCAGATGATGCGGATCGGGGGCTGGGTGGTCTCCATCACGCGTGACTGAACCGAAGATGTATGAGTGCGGAGCAGCACATCGGGTGTGCGGTTGATAAAGAATGTATCCTGCATGTCACGCGCAGGGTGGTCTTCGGCAAAGTTGAGAGCCGAGAACACATGCCAGTCATCTTCGATTTCCGGACCTTCGGCAATATTGAATCCGAGACGGCGGAAAATCGCGATAATCTCTTCGCGGACGATCGACAACGGATGGCGTGTGCCGAGTTTGACGGGCGACGGCGTGCGGGTAAGGTCGATGCCCGAGAAGTCATCGCCGGCTGAAGACAGCGATTCGCGCAGGGCATTGATCTTATCGGTCGCCATAGTCTTAAGGTCGTTGATGGCCTGACCGATTACGCGTTTTTGGTCGGCCGGAACAGAACGGAAGTCGTTCATGAGCGCCGGAACGAGACCTTTTTTGCTAAGATATTTGAAGCGAAGAACTTCTGCTTCGTCAAGATTTGCGGCGGTAACACCTGCAATTTCAGACTTTAGTCTATTCATTTTGTCTAACATTGCTGGTACATT
>CAMWNL010000083.1 GCA_947175585.1 uncultured Bacteroidales bacterium
CAGGGACTTGAAGTGAACTAAGGCTATCAGTGCCGTTAAGCATGGTCAAGGCGATAGGGTCGGGGGCTTTGAGAGCGCGGTCATAGACGATGGTGATTCTTGACACTCGCAGATCAGGAAAAATGCTGTCAAACATGAAGAACCACGGCTTACCGCCCCTGAGATCCATGAGACGCTTTTTGCGGCTGTCGACGACTGAGCCGTTACTGATGACCCATTCCGGAGTGTTGAGGATAATATCTGTTATACTGTCGGCCATAGGGGTCTTTGAACCGGCAACGCGATCTGCGAGACCTGCCCAGTCGACACCGATTGACCTGATGTCAAGCTCAACGCTGTCGGCGTTAAGGCCAAGTAGCGATAGGGCGGTGTGAGAGCGACGGACCGAGAGTTCGTTGTTGAAGGCTGTGGAGCCTTCAGGAGATGCGCTCGACGTTATATTAACTGAACGCACGCGCACGCGAGACAGAGTCTTTTGCAGTTTTTCAGCAGCCTCGGCATTTGAGCGCAGCGAATCGTTGTAAGCGGCGTTGCCTATCTCATAGTATATATCTGTACGCAGAGTGTCGGGCGCCATCATTGCCAGTCCTGTCGACGGGGCAATGACGAGAGCGGCCCGAAGGACTGTGCTCGTAAGTTTTTTTACTATGTAGATGAAGATAGACAAAATAGAATTATTACTGTTAGTTTAGAAGTTGACACTGCAAAATTATTGCGTACACGTGTAATGACAGATATGCAGGATATTACAAATCGTTACATCGGCAAAATGTAACGTGTAACGCTGTATGTGACGAAAAAAATTGTAGTAATTTTGCAGTGTCAAAAACTTATAAATCTCTATGAAGTTTAAAATGTTAAACAATAACTCTTTTAATAACATGAGACACCTTGTAACGTCCGTCATAATTGTAATGGCGCTGACGCTGACCTGCGGATGTCATAGAGGCGGTGATACACTCAAGCCATTCGGTTGGCGGAAAATCAGTAGCCGGGTTGACTCTCTGACTTTAGAAGCTGAAAGATGTTATTTCGGAGTGATTTCGCCTGACGAGTTATCCCGGACTATCTCATTAATGGATTCGTCGGTTGTCGGCTTATCAAAATCTAAAGCTCGTGAAGTTAAAGCTCGTAATCGTTTTTGGCGGGCATATCTGATGAATATGACAGGTCAGCGTGAATACGCTTTAAGTGAATTGGAAATGGCCGCGGATATAGCCGATGATCAATACACACTCAATAGAATAAATGATCTGAAACAGCTGATTTCTGGTTACAGAACATTGGAAACATTTAAATATCTGTTACGTCAGCTTGACCATTACAAGGCTAATGATGAGACAGTAGAGGAGGCTAACACAGCGTTGATGATTTCAAACTCTTTGCAATATGCTAATGTTCCGGAACTGGCATCAAGATATCTCGCACTGGCCGATTCACTTTATAAAACCGCCGGTCTGGACGACCGTCGCATAAATGTTAAGTTGAATCGTGCTACCGTACTCGTATTCTCAAATGAAGGGGACGATGCCGAAGAAAAGCTTAACAGTTTTTTGGATGACTCTGTGATAATAGGTTCTCCATTTACTTATGAGAGTTTACTAAGAAGTCACTACTGTTTCTTCCGTGACAGTGCATCGCTGTTCAAGGGCTATCGCGTGGTGACAGCGGATTTACATCCTGATTCGGTTGCAAGAGGGCTTGCGACAATGCGAGGCTTCTATGAAGCGCTGATTTGTCAGCATTATTTAAATACTGACAGTCGTGACTCTTCCGCCCATTATTTTGACTTAAGCCGCAGGCATATTAATGAAACAGATAACCCCACATACAGATCTAATGCGTTTGAGATATACAGCAGATACTATGAGTCTGTCGGTAATATGGCCGGCGAGTTGGCTGAACTCCGCCACTACAAGCAAGCGGCTGACTCTCTGAAAAACATGGATGATCCACAGGGTAAAGTCACGATGGAGTATATTAACACCCTGCATAATTATGAACTTGAGTCGGGACGCGAACGTCAGGAGTTGAAATTCAGATTTTACTTCATTATCGGAGTGTTGGTAATGATAATTCTTTTGACAGTGATTGTCGGTGGCCGTTACTATCAGCGTCAGAAAATAAAGGCTCTCAATGCATCACTTGAATCCGAGCGTAAGCAGCGGCGTATTTTGGCTATGTCGATACAACAGGAGGAGTCAGCCCGTCTGATTGATTTCGTCAAGGAGGAGACGGCGCGACTGAGCGGAAATTCTAACGTGGAGCCGCGTGATCTGTCGAGGTTAGAAACTAATGTCAAATTGCATCTGGCTGAACAGGGAGAGTTGACAGCGTTTGGAGAGGCTTTCGAAGAACTCTCTCCTGAATTTGTGGAGAAGTTGCGCGATGTAGCTCCCGAACTGTCGGCCAATAACATTCGAATCTGTATTTATATCCACATGGGCTTGTCAAATCACGAGATTGCCAATCGGATGCACACGAGTGTCGGGGCAGTGAGAGTGTCGCGTCACAGGCTGCGCCATAAACTCGGACTGGCTAAGGATGACTCTCTCGAAGATTTCCTTAAAAAACTCGTCCAAAGGTAGTGATAATGCAAACGGGCCGACTCATTGAGAGCCGACCCGTTTTCTCTGATGTAGAGCCATGAAAGCTCTAACCTTATTCACCTTTTACGGTTGCGGACGGAGCGCGTGGCAGAAGAGACTGTTTTGACCTTCTGTTGATTTAGCGTTTAAACTTGCCTTTGTGCTTCGCTGCCTGCCGCTATTCCTTGTCCTCGGACACATGGTATTTTACGGCTCTCTCATCGGCAGGATTGACATCATGGAGCGGTCTGTAAGAGAGCCCGAACCAAGAAGCTGGACGTAATTTGCAGTGGCGGATGACGCATAAGAACTTGTCCATAAGCGGGTATAGTCATAAAATGTCACTGACTTATATTGATTAATACCTCCGTATAGGTATTTGGGAAGCACTATTGTATTGTTAGGCTCTCTCTTACTATTACAATATACCTCATGAGCCGAAGCGTAGAAGCCGTTAGCAATATTACTTCCGTCTGTGTTGTTGAAGAATGATCGCAATGCATCTTTAGTCGGAACCATATATCCCACAGGACATGGATCATATATAGTTTTTACCTCATCAGTAGCTAATTGCTTATTACTGCCATCATCAACCCAGTTCCATAGATTGCTCATATTACTGAATGTGCTGGGGCTGTTTTGTACAATATTCGGCGCACAGCAGTAGGCCGCTAATTTATAATACTTGTCAGATTCCCAAGGGACGTAGGAGTATCCGTATGTAGGTGCTTTACCTCCTTGAAAACATCTGATATATGGCATAAAAGGCATTGGCCGTCCCCACTGCCAAAATGGGGAATGTCCATACAAAACATAGCCTTTCTGACGGAAATAGAACTCGAATTTCTTAGGGAAACCTGGTATGCTGAAAACAAGTCTGTAGATACGCTCTTTTACAATCTGTCTGTTGTCAACCCATCCCAAGAATGTTGGCATTACCATATCTTTATCACTAAGGCTGGAGTAGTAAGTAATATCTATGTCTTCTTTACCCAGTTCATAGTTGGAGACCCAGATATGCCATGTCCAAAGAGGGTAGTTATTACTGTCGTATAATGTAATGGCTGCATTTCCCTCGTGGATGGTAGATTTATCTACATCAAAGACAAATGATCGTTTATCTTCAGAGAGCCTTACGTTAGTGATAAGATTTTCGCAGTCTTGCCATAATATTCCTGCTTTTGAGATGATGACATCCGCCGGCAGACAGTCCACTATATATGGGTTAGTGACATTAACGATAGCATAATCATTCGCCCCTATATCTACATAACCTGCAACCTGATAGTCGATTTTATTTGTGGATGTGCCTGGCAGGGACAGGATATTAGGGGAGCCATTTTTGATTGAGTTGCCGTAGACAAGGGGTACGGAATATGTCCCCGGTGCATTTACCACATAGCAGTTTGCAGTGTTCTCCACGGTTTCGGCTCCGATGGAGTTGGAGAGGTTATATGGATGCGAACTGCTACCGCGAGGAGTCGCATCCTGAAGTTTTTTAGTTATAACGGGTTCGAGTTCTATTGTCTCGGCGTATTTTTTTATTGCCGTAGTCAGGGTAGTCGAAGTTGTGCTAAGACTTGAGAATAGCGGACAATTGGCTACCTTTATTTCAACATCATGCTTGCCGGTCACGGGATTAATTTCATACAGGCTGTAGTTAGAAGAGGAATATGTTATTGTGGAGTCGGCTTTACCGGGGCGGATAAGTTTCACAGCCATACTGATTGACTTTTTTATAGAAGCTGCTTCCGGAGGGAAGTCGATAAACACAGAGTCACCGGATTCGGGGACAGCGCCTTGCAGACCGTCAATAGTGAAGATATATTCGCATTTAATGTCGCTGTTAGCCAAACTGAAGACATACTGCTTGCCTGCCTCGAAGACTGCTTTTATCGGAGCTTTGCCTACTCTCAGGGTGTTATCAAACTTGTTGATGTATTTAATTTCGAAGTAGGTCGAATCAGTTGTTTCCTGAGGCAGGATTGTGAATATTTTGTCAGGGTCGGTGATGTCAGTGCCTGCATCGCCTGTCACCACCTTGTCGATAGTCTGAGTGTAAGAAGTTTGGTTGTAGAGATTGTCCCAGCTTTCGGTTTCAAGATTGTAGGTGCCTGAAGCATAAAAGTTTTTAAGGGTGATTTCGGTTATGGTGCCGGGGACGAGGTCTTCGGATTCCTGAAATTTTATAGTAGCTGTGGTGTGCTTAAGCTTGAGTTCGACCGGCTGACAGTGGTTTCCGGCATATTCGTCTGACATGCCTGTAATCAGAGAGACCTGATCGCTGACGTCATCTGCTACCGTAAAGTGGATTTTGGGGTATCCAGCGTAGTCGGCCGATGTCACCAGGGCGCAGTTTCTCGGGCTGACGCAAAAAAATCTGAGATTATAGAATTTTCCCGGCCAGCGGTATTCGTTGTCCATCTTGAAATCCTTTGTATTGAAGTCGTATGTGAGGTTTTCAAGATGAAAGAGATTGGGTCTCTGGGTGCCGTCCCAGGTTCCGGCCTTGTATTCGTATGCCGAGATATGGGCTGCCGTGTATATTTCATCTGACGGGAGTGCGGAGCGCGACTCGGTTCTGCCGTCCTGTCGATTCATTGGCAGAGTCATCGGCTCTACGGTCATATATAGGAAAAGGGAATCATCGCTGCTGTCATCGCTCTCTAATGCGAAGGTTTTTGTAATCGACGACCTGTCAGCAGACTGCGAGCGCGAGCCTGTAGCGCCGGGAGAGTTCCATTCGGCTGCGGATGAGTCAATCGTGAAATTGATGATGTCATACATGCTCTCGTGATGAGGTGCGTCAATATCGTCGATACATGATGTCAGTGTCGATGTGACAGCCAGTGAGGCAAAAATGAGCGTTGGCAGAAATCGTCGGGTCATAGAGATTGATTGTGAGTGGGGATATTAAAAAAGAGAGATAGGGTAGGAGGTAATAATATGAGGAGCGTCACTGCCACTGAGCGTTTTCTGCTCTGAAAGTGACGCTCCCCGATATTACAAAAAAATATCAACTAAAAATCGAAGTGATTAATTGAGCGAAGTAGAAGGATTGTTATTGACAACCTCCCAAGCGCTTACGCTGACAGTGAACTGAATCGGGTCGCCGAGAGCTGATTCACCGGGTTTGGGAGTGTCAGGATCAGTCTTGTTACCACCGGGATTGGTTTCATCGGTTTCGGTCTTTGAAGGAGCGTCAGGATCAGAGGGATCGGGGTCGGTGGTGATAATCGGGTCGGTAGTCGAGCCTTCGGTCGGCACGGGGGCTACGAGACCGGTTCCTTTCTGGAAGTCGAGGGTATAGACATATTTCTTACCGGGCTCCAGTTTGGTGTCGATAGGCACGGCAACCCATCCGTATTTGCCTTCCCAGCTCTCGTCAGACTTGTAAGGATAAATCTGCTGTCCGCTTGCGTCGTGGATGTTGACCTTTACGGCGATATAAGCGCCACTGTTGTCATTGTTTTCAGACTTGTCCCAAGCGGTGAGCTGCTGAGGCAAAACCATCGCTACCTCGCCGTCCATCAGCGATGTTGCGTCTTTAGTGAGGGTAATGTCATCGTAGGTCACTTTGTAGGGAGTGTCCTTGGTTGAGCCGAGCGTCCAGGCTGGATCACCGGCGAAATCAAATGAACCGGTGTTGACCAGACCGACGAGCTTCATGCCGGCAACCTTAACGACGTTGTTGCCTTCGTGTTTAGCCTGGATAACGACCTGAGAAAGAGCGTGCTTGAAGTTGAGCTGAACGCCATCGGCATTGTCGTCCTTCGTGCCCGACGCTGTCGCATAGATGAAGTCATACTGGTTTTCAAGATTAACTTTCGTTTTGAAGTCATTGACTTTCTTTGTGTCGGCTGCAATGGGGAGTTCTTTTGCCGACGGGTAGTAGGCGACGAAGTCGAGACGGTCGCCCTCTTTGGGCCAGTAGTACTTCATCAATGACTCGAAGAAGGTCTGGGTCGTGTTGGGACGGGAGAACTCAACGTCAGAGAAGAACGGGGTCGAGCCTTTGTAGGCGGTCACAAAGAAATTTGTGATGTTGGCACCCGTGATTTCTGAAGCACGAGACGCTGTGCCTACACGGAAGTCAATGGCGTGGCCACGGCTTGCATCCTTCATTTCATCATCAGAACAGCTGGTGAGAGCAATCACTGCAGCTGTAGTCAAAAACATTAATTTTTTCATGTCGTGAAATTTTAGAGTGTGAATAATTGTAATATGTGAATAAAATCTGTTAGTCAAACTTTTAAATCGGCAGTGTTGTGTTGATGGTGTTCCAGTCATCAATGTCGACGTGAAATCCGCCAGTCATCACGACCTCGGGGAGCTCGAGCCCGTCGACAGTGACCGAGGCTGAGGCGCCCTCGCTCGCCTTGAGCTGCTCGCTGACATCGTAGGAC
>CAMWNL010000084.1 GCA_947175585.1 uncultured Bacteroidales bacterium
CCCTTTTCAGCCAATCCGGTAGTTAGGTCATACATAACCTTCTCAACACCACCGGCAATGGGATAAAATTTGCCGAGTTGTAGTACTCTTGGGTTAAATTGTGACATTTGAATGGTAAATATCTATAATAACCGTATGTGATTGCGGTCAATCTTTCAATAATAAGTCAAACATTTGTTGCCAGGAGTGAGCAGTTTGCTTATCATCAGGCTGTTTTTCTATTGATTTAAGGAACGAGTTATCACCGGATACCAGGTACTTCATCTGCTTTTTCAATTCCTGAGGATCTGAAGGGTCAAAGAATGCTACCCGTGATGCTCCGGACGCAGTTTCATGTGAGTAAGGTAGATTGGCAAGAAGCATAGGCTTATTGAAACCTGCATACTCAGAAATAGGTAGACCCCATGTTTCCACTCGTGACGGAAAAATCAGGCAATCTGATGTGGCGTACAACTCAAACAGGTTCTCCTTTGGCATGAAACCTACAAAACGGAGAGGCGCAACATCACCCCAATTCTTATACAGCCATGAAGAGTATCTGTTTTCATGTCCGGTAATGGTCAATATTACCTCAAATTTATTATTGCCTATTTCTTCTGCGAGCATCTTTGCAGCCTGACATATCAACTCAAAGTTTTTATGACAATCCGGCGTGGCAGCATAAATAAATCTGTATTTTAATGAGGAAAGATGTGAATTTATCACCGGCTGAGCAGATGTTACAGGTGGAGCCACAATAAACCCTGATTCAGGATATCCTATCATATCCGAAAGAGATCTGCGCATCCATTTTGTCTGCACAATCATTCTGTGATTTTTATGACACCTGAATCGGTAAACGTATTTCGTAAAAATAGAGAACAGAACTATTTTATAATCAAAGCGAAGATCGTTGATTTTCCAATTTAGTATCGGGAATGAAGTCTGACAGTATACGGCCTGACGCTTTGCCTCAACTCTTGGTGTTGAATCATGCAAGGAGAGCCACAAATCGATATTGCCAATCTGTGCAGACAGTTTCTTCATCGTTACATATTCGCACCACAGACGATTAAACCAACTTTTTACAGAATCGGGCAGTTCAATGTATTCAATGCCGGCGAAATATGCCAGTTCCCGTTTGTGAACAAGTGCTACTATCCTATATTCGCCGGAGGCTGCCAGTGAGGAAAGATAACTCAGACAGTCACGAAGGATTGTCAGAGTGCCGCCTTTACGGATATTAACAGCTGACACAACTATGGTTTTCATCTTATGGAATTAAATAATTCTACCCAACGTTTCATTATTGTTGTCTCATCGTAATCCACCATCTTCTCAATAGCGGCATTACTCATCGCCAATCTTAATTCAGGGTTATCCATCATCCAGGATATCGCTGATGACAGTCGGTTGATGTCACCCTCCTTCACAAGCAATCCGTTTACACCATGTGTTATTATATCCTTTGGACCGCACTTACAATCAAATGAAACAACCGGTAAACCGCACGATTGCGCCTCTATCATAACCATAGGGAACCCCTCATAACGTGATGTCATTACCAGGAATGATGATTCCTTGTAGCGGTTAATGATGTCTGCCGTAGCATCATGAAGATGGACACAATGACTGATATTCAGAGTATTGATCATCTGAGATATATCATCCTTTTCTCCGTTTCCATAAATGTGAAGTGACCAGCCGGCGTGGATTTCGGCAACTTGTTTCCACGCCATAACAAGGCGATCAAAACCTTTCTGATAAGAAAACCGCCCTACAGCAATAACCTTTCCAGAGCCGATATTATATTCATGACTTAAAGGCAAATTGCATGCATTGGGGATTACATCCATATTAGGGAGATTACCCCAGTAGCCGCGATCTTCCTCCGTAAGGACTATGAACTTTTTATATTTCCTTACTGTTTTTATGTCAGTGTGAGAGCGCAATCGGTCAGCCAACCTCCATAGCCCTTTTCGGCCATATTGCGTACGTTTGAACCTGCTGAAATGTATTTCAAGCACTTTTGCACTGCCATCGTTGATCGATGGGACTATACCGGCATCGTTACAAAACATCGACACCGTTATGTCAGGTCGTAACTGTTTGAGCAACGCTGCAAGCCGACGACGATGACGCAACTGTTTGAACGGATAGTAACATAGTTTGTTAAAGAATGACTTGCCGTTGTTATCTTCATAATTTATGCCAAGATCATAATGAAGTATACGTGGATCCATCTCAAAATATGATGGTTCGCCATGCTGATCGGTAGTGATGATTATAACCTCGTGACCATGAGCCACAAGCCAGTTAGCTTTATTGGCCAGTACACGTTCCATTCCTCCGGAATGTCTTGTACCGGCTATGCAGTAAGCGATCTTCATTAGATTTTGACTATAATATCCTCTTTGATGAGTTTTCGCTCACCGCTATCTTCCTGAATAACATCAACGCACAATAGTAATGCGAAAATGAAGAAAAGGTCAGTTGATACTTTCAACCATACTACAAAACCGAGTATCAACAAGAGTTGAACCATGGAGCTATACTTTGGAAGGCGAACCATACAAGCTCTTGCCGACATTACGATGAAAGTAGTAAACGATAAAAGTCCGATTATTCCGAAATAGAATATAAACCGAAGGTAACCTATGTCAGTATTTTTATAATAGCCTCCGGTTATTTCGCCTACATAATAAGGATCATCCTTAGGATTTACTATGTAACCGTCGCCCAATATCCATGTGTGGAGATTATCCGGCCACACAATCATGCCTTTAAGTGTGTTGTTTGACGCCACATCCCATTCACCTTTCTCAACGAGTGAAAAGAACCCTTCAAAAGCGAATCGCAGATTGGCGTGAATAGTTGAGTCATTGTTGTAAAAATACACAATCACAGGCAATGCTATCACTATAGTCAACCCTATAACCCGCAGCATATTCATCTGCCCGGGGGTAATTCTGGCGCCTGTGGGTCTGCTTTTCCATAAAATATAGGCTAATCCTATTGCAGTGCCGGTAATGGTGGTGCGTGCAATCATGTTACCTATGACCGTAATGACTACAAATGATAGCCATAGAATTGCTAAAGTCCAACCTGACGACTTATCTTTTATATCGCAGATAACATAACTGATCATTATAAGCACTACTGCAAAATGGATACCTGCGGTATCAAGTTCCGCACTTAATCCATGCATACGCTTCACACTCTCAACCCATTCATGATCTGTAATGGAATTGACCCATCTGTACACAGTCGGGTTCATATCCACTCCTAAAGCCGTGATACACTCAAAGAGACATGCTCCAAGCAATAGATATGTCAACGTAGCAATTGACACAGACCCGAGACACTGCTTAACAAACCATAGTGTAAAATATGCCGCCGACAACCATACCCACATCGAAATTATATATGTCAAATAAGTTGTATCCGATGTAGCATTGAGTGTCAATGAAGCATAACTGCACAGCGACACCATAAAGGCTAATCCGGTAAGCAAAATCAGATCGCTACGAAGTATGCCGTACCCTTTTTTTGCCATCTCCACTATGGCTACTACCAAACCTATAGCCGCAAAGATAGTTTTTGAGTTTATCGGCATGCCATACGTCTGTAGCGGGAAGAAATAGAGTTCTACAGCTATAGCCGATAATACAATCGCAAATATCCTGACTATCTGATTATTTGTATAGCTTACCATAAACTACTCTTTGCACCAGATTATAGTAGATAATATTGACCCGGTGCAATCCTTTTGATGCGCACCATTGCAGTAGTCGCACCCTTATTGATTGGTCACGGTTGCCAAGAATTTCACTATCGGCTTCCTTAAACCATTCTCGCCATCTCCTTAAATCTTCAGATTTCCCTGTGAACAGAAACGGTAATTTGACATTAAGCAGAAACCTCCTGACATCGACATCCGACACATCACTACAAGCCCTCAGGAACTCGACCGTGTCAAGAGTGTTTTCTTTAATTTCTTTAAGCTTGCGCGGCGAATAGTTTTGTGTCAGCGCCTCTGTGTTGGTGCGACGGTAATGGTAAAGAGCCTCGGGGACGTGAGCGGTTACGCCGGCCTTGGCTGCAATCTTAATCATTGTCATATCCTCGCCCATCGATCGTCCTACGGGGAATGATAATCCGTCATAAAGAGATCTGCGGCAGAGTTTATTCCAGACGTTATATTTCATACTCCCTCGGAGCATCCCGATCACGGCCTCATGTCCTGTATGATATTCGGGTTGCGTCATATAGCGTTCGCTGTCGGTAAAGGAGAGATACCAGTCGCACCACACCATATCGGCATTGTCCCGAACCGCACATTCATAGAGTTTCTCAACCATTACAGGTTCCATGAAATCGTCTCCATCACAATGTATGACGTATTCACCGGTAGCAACACTGAGTCCGGTGTTACGAGCTGAAGGCAGACCGAGATTTCGCTCATGGCGCACCACTCTGAAATCAGGATTACCCTTCACCAGATCCGTCACAATCTCAAAACTACCATCCACAGATGCGTCATCAACTATGATATACTCCACCCCTTCCCGCATAGTCTGCGAGAGCAACGAGCGGATACAATTGCCAACGAAGTTCTTGACATTATAGACGGGTACTATTACCGATACTTTCATTACCTTTTCCGCCATTCCTTCAATCGTTCCATCAATCGATCTTTGACATAAAGCAGACGCACTCCAAGGCGAGGTGCCGGATTGATGAAGATTTTATATTTGGTGTCGATATCCGCTTCAATGAGACGCCTTTGCACTCTATCGTGAAGTTCATTGATATGCAGACGATTGATAAGCTCTTTGCGAGAGACATAAAAATATCTCTTGGCAAGTGTCTGCAGCATGTAATAATACATCATTACAGATAGTTTCCTGTAATATGCGCTATGAAGAGGCTCCGCTATCTTGGTGCTGTATTCATAAAGTAAGTCAGAAAGACAAGCCAGACACACAAGCTGATCCTCACGCAGAGTGAAGGCAAGTGAACCGGCACGATGGCGATACAGATACATCACCTCATCAAGATAACCGCATCGCAGTGGATTAATCAGAAGACGGGCAAAGAAATCTGTATCTTCCATATACGTCTGTGCTTCCTCAAAACGTAAGTCGCCGATCACGTCTTTGTCTATCAAATAAAGACAAGTGAACCACTCGCCGTCGATAGCATACTTTATAAGTTCTAAGTTCGTCAGCACGCGATCGGTAAGTTGTGACTTATCTTTCGTGGCTATACTCAGTGGTTTGAGATTTTCATCAACTTGACGACATTCAAATCGTACCAGGTCGAGCTCGTATTTTGTGGCATAGTCCACGAGTTTTTTTATGCAGTCGATATCGCAAAGCATATCGTCGCTGTCGCAAAACAGCAACCATCGACCCGAGGCAGCATCAATCCCGGCATTACGTGCCGAAGAACTACCTCCGTTTAGCTTATGTATGACAGAGACATTCCCGTAGCGCGATGCGTAAGCATCACACCTGGCGCCTGAACTATCAGTGCTGCCGTCGTCTACGAGAATTATTTCCAACTCATCGTATGACTGACCAACAATAGATTGTACACATTCGTCGAGCCATTTCTCGACATTGTATACCGGTATAATTACCGAAACCAATCTTTCAGTCCTTTGCCTGTTAGTCATTATTAAGCCTATGCTTTGTTGAGAACTTTATTATAAAGCCGAGTACAGGTTTTGACAAAATCAGCTCCGACTATCCTGGATATAGAGTTAATCAATCTGACTTTCAGAGGTAGCCAACTTTCTGCATAATGGTGAATACTTCGCGTATTTTCAGTAATCTTCAGCTCTTTAGTAGTGTAATCAATCGGGCAGAAATACTCTTTAGGATATATCCTTACTCCTTGTATTTCTTGTATTCCGGATATATTTTTGAGCCCTTTTTGACTCAATAACTCTGTTGTGTATTGAACAACATTCTTGATATTAAAAGAGCCGTCAGCGTTTTGGAAATGTAGGTTTTCGTACAAGTCAAGAATGTCTTTATATAATTCCATTCCGGCAGTGGCTCCAAGACCTACCCCGGGATTTACTCCCAAAGAACACTCTGTCTCAGTAGGGCAAAATTCATTTTCACACCCCATGAATGCACCCTCTCCGACAATATCCTTCATCGGTTTTATGACTTCAACATCGGTGTCAAAATATAATCCACCATACCTATACAATACCCAAAATCGAGCATAGTCACTTACAAATGCATATTTTTTTGCCGTATATGCCTCAGCACAATAAGGAATAATATTTACATCAAAATTTGATTCATTCCACTGTTTAATTTCATAATCAGGAAAATATTTTTTCCATGAGTCAATGCATTTCCGGGCTAATGCAGGAAGTTTTTTACCTCCGAACCAACAATAATGTATTACTTTAGGTATTTCAGAGCGTTCCGTCATATTAGTTATTACTGAAGTGTCGGAAGATTTCATAAATAATCTTTTAAGACAATGCTTTTTCGAGATATGCTCTCGACTTATTCGTTATATCGGTCAGCTTTATTCTTACATCATTATAGATTGATGTCAATTCTTGGTCGGTCATGAATAAATCGGGTCTTTTAGCAAAGCATTCGATTGACAGTGGCCTGAGGAGATTGCTTACACGATTGTCGTTCATGCCGTCAACTGCATAAAACTGTTTACCATAGATAATAGAGAATGCGACGGCATGAAACGATGCACCGATAACCATTCGTGAGTATTTCACGAGATTGAGAAATTCCTGAGGACCGCTGTTCACAAAGTACACTACATTTGGATTTCTATGAAACTTAGGATACCAGTATGGCAGTGATACGACAAGTTTCGTCTGCATTTCAGAGGCAATCTTAATTGCCTCATCATAAACCTCGATATTATCCCAAGGCGAGTAGAAGAAGATATAGTCTCCGGCTACAAGCGGTTTTGTCCCCGACAGTTGATTC
>CAMWNL010000085.1 GCA_947175585.1 uncultured Bacteroidales bacterium
GAAGTAAACATTATTGTGGCCGTGGCTCCTGACCTTGCCATTGGCCGTGGCGGCGACCTGCTGTTCCATGTCAGCGCCGATCTCCGCCGATTCAAAGAGCTGACCATGGGTCATCCGATTATCATGGGCCGGAAGACCTTTGAATCCCTACCCAAAGGCGCACTGCCTGGCCGACGCAATGTGGTTGTGTCACGCAACAGCGAGTATTCCGCTCCCGGAGCCGAAGTTGTTGGCTCGATTGAGGATGCTGTCAGTCTATGTCATGAAGCCGATAAAGTCTTCATCATCGGAGGGGCTCAGATCTACCGCCAAGCCCTTGATCTTGCCGACCGTCTCCTCCTCACTCGCTTCGACCGCTCTCTCCCCGACGCTGACTGCATCTTTCAAGAGATATCGCCTGACAACTGGCAATCTGACTATTGTTCCCCATGGGTTTCAGATGAAAAATCCGGTGTAGCATATCGCTTCGAAAACCTGTCACGATTGTCTTAAGCCTATGTCTTGCACTGTCTGTTGTCAGTGTACGGCGCGACTGATCACTTGGTTGAAACCGGGTATTTCTTGTAAAGCAGGAATAAGGCAATCGAACCGATGAGCGCAAACGGAACTCCCACAAGCGCCGGTGACGCGTAACCGAATCCCTGATTAATAGCGAGTCCGCCAAGAGATGCTGAAAGAGCATTTGACACATTGAAGGCAATCTGAATACCGGCACCGCCAAGCATCTCACCTCCCTTTGCATATCGCACTATAAGATATTGGAGAGGGCCGCCTATCCCAAAAAGACACGCCGGGGCAATGAACGCAAATATTACCGACGGTATTTTGTAACCGGCACACAGGTAGAGCGCAGGCATTATTATCACAAGTGACGCCGCGACAATCGCAGTGACGAGAGAGGCCGAATAACGGTCTGATAATTTTCCGGTGACGCTATTGCCGACCACCATGCCAAAACCGACCACTACCATAATCCACGTCATAGCCGACTGTGAGAAATGTGTCACCTGTGTCATCATCGGAGCTATGTAGCTCAACCAACAGTACACGGATGCCTGTCCGAAGAACACACCGGCATACACAAGCCACGGGCCCGGTTTTGAAAGAAAGTGAAACTGTCCTTTTATACCGGTATCGGGCAACGCCGGAAGTGCAGGGACGTAACTCTTAATTGCGATAAGACCGACCAACGCACAAGCAGACACGACGATAAACGCCACCCGCCAGTCAATCGCGTTTGACAGAAATGTAGCCAATGGTACACCCACCATGTTTGCCACAGTCATACCGCCTAACACTATTGCTACAGATCCGGCCTTACGACCTTCTGGAGCAATCTTCTCAGCCACAATCGCGGCCGCTCCGAAGAATGCTCCGTGGGGAAGTCCAGATATAAATCGAGACACAAGCATGGTCAGGTAACCCGGTGAAGCAGCCGTGCAGACATTGCCGATCAAAATTACTGACACAAGCAGCAACAACAACTTTTTCAGCGGCCATTTACGCAACAGCACCAGACTCGGAGCACCCACGGCTACACCGGCTGAATAAGCCGTGATGAAATGTCCGGCTTTTACTACAGATATACCTAAACTGTGAGCTACATCTTCGAGTATTCCCATCATTCCAAACTCGGTAATTCCGAGGCTGAATGTGACGATGGCGATTGCAATGAGACTTTTCTTCATGAATTTATAACTGTTTCAATCTTTAAAACATGTTTTTACAAAGATTGTTTCATGATCTTTATCTACGGGACGGAATGATGGGGAGGTTTTGAAATCACAATGCCACGGCTGTCAATTATCAGGACTGTGGGAGTGGAGCGGAGGTCATACAACTCATCGTCTTCAAAATCATCGCTGACCGGACGCCCGACTATCCAGCCGGCCGGCATAGTCGCAGCATGCTGCGCCCAAAGTCCGTCCTGTTCGCCATAGGGACTGATCATTATGACACCCGTATCTCCGAGATCGGCAGACATAAGTCGCTCTTCAAGCTCGGCACAGACGTGGCAATCGGGATCATAGAATACAAGTATATTTTCAGGATGACGTTTCAAGGCCTCGCTTAATGTCGACCGGTGACCTTCGCGGTCGACATATTCAAAATCGGTCGAGGGGCGGCCTACACGGTTAAGCATAGCCATGCGTTTTGCGTCGGCAATGCGAAGCATATCAGTGTTGCCAAGTTTTCCGTCGGCAATGAGCCGGTCGGCCAACGCGAGATAGGTCTCATCATCAGCAACCTGTGACTCCGGATCAAACAGATAACTCCGGGAAATATCGGCAATCTTTCCATAAGCAGTCATGTCAACAGACGCGGCGTCAAGCATCGAGCCGATAGCTTTAGATGCCGGTAGACTGTCAAGAAGATTTACAACGCTGTAAAAATTGGCGGCAGACTGTTCCAAAAACTCATCGTCACAGGTGAAAGTCGTATCCCGCCAATCCATCGAATCCCAAAAATGATCAGCCACATAAACCGCGCGCTCGGTCGGTGTACGTAAACTGTCAGGGACAACAGGCAAGGCCATATCACGCGCCACAACAAGCACCATCGTCAATATATACGATGCCAATACAACAATCAGTTTTTTCATAATTCAAGATCGATAATTAAACAGACTTATCACCTGAGGAACGATATCAGATAAGTTACGAGCAGCATTTTCAGGATTAAGCGCATCGGCCAGTGATATCGGACCGGGCTGGATTGAGAATATAGCGGCAAATCCTGCAGCATTTAATTCGGGAGAGTATTCGACCGACCCACCGAGAGCGACCACGGGGATAGACTGTCGCCTGGCAGCCACCAGAACTCCGTAAGGAGTCTTTCCCATCACGGTCTGGTTGTCGATGCGACCCTCACCGGTAATAATAAGGTCGGCTCCGGCAATGCGATTGTCAAAGTCGACGGCTTCGAGTACCATATCAATTCCGGGCATGAGGCGTGCGCCGAGCAAAGCATAAAAAGCTCCACCGAGACCTCCGGCGGCACCGGCTCCCGGATAATCAGCTACATTTTTACCTGTCTCGGTCTTAATCACCGCAGCATAATTGACCATGCCGGCCTCAAGTCTGCCGGCCATATCATCGTCGGCGCCCTTCTGGTGAGAGAATACGTGAGTGGCGCCACGAGGACCGCACATCGGGTTATCAACATCACAGGCGACGGTTATCGCAGCGTCTTTAAGCAGAGGATTAAGCCGTGACAGATCTATTCGCGCCACTTTCGCCAAGTCTTCTCCGCAGCCATTACCGGTTATCAGACAACCGTCCGCGTCATAAAATTCGGCTCCGAGAGCGGTCATCATGCCAAGTCCGCCGTCGTTAGTCGCACTGCCTCCGATCCCGATCAATATACTCCGGCAACCACGAGCCAGGGCGTCAACAATCATTTGGCCGGTGCCAAAAGTCGATGTCAACAAAGGGTTACGCTCATCAGCAGTAAGCAAGGGCAGTCCGCTCGCCTGAGCCATCTCCATGATGGCCGTCTTACCATCGGCAGACACACCGTAACGCGCCACTACCGGTCGCATCAAGGGGTCACAAACAGTCACTTCAACACTCTTACCGCCCCAAGCAGCAATGAGGGCGTCGACAGTGCCCTCACCTCCGTCGCCAAGCGGAATCTTAGTTACCTCGCACTTCTCCGGCAGAGAATCTGCAATGGCTCTCGCACAAACATCAGCGAAACATTGTGAGCTGATTGACCCTTTAAAAGAATCAGCAGCAATGACTATTTTTTTCATATCAGCGCTATAAGAAGTGCAAAAATAGTAAAAATTATTGTTGACATGGGTATAGTATTAGAATTAAAAGCTATAATTTTGTAGCAAAGAAAGTCTTTATGAATAATCGACGATTTACATATATGCACATACTTGTGGCAGCCGTTCTCGCGGCACTTGTCACGGCATGTGCCAGCATAGGGCGTCCGCAGGGAGGTCCACGCGACGAAACTCCCCCTAAGTTCGTGCGTTCAAATCCATATCCGGGACAGACAAAATTCGACGGGAACAAGATACATCTGACATTTGACGAGAATATCCAGCTTGACGACGCATTCAACAAAGTCGTGGTCTCTCCGGTCCAGACTCAGCCACCGGCCATCAGTTCAAACGGAAAAGGAATAACGGTAGAACTGCGAGACACCATATTGCCAAACACGACATACTCAATTGACTTCGGTGATGCAATCAAAGACCTGAACGAAGGAAATATCCTCGACGGTTTTGCACTTGATTTTGCTACCGGTGACACGATTGACACACTGCGCATATCGGGACTGTTGCTTGAAGCGCGCACTCTCGAACCGGCGCAGGGAATGCTTGTCGGGGTTCACTCAAATCTTGATGACTCGGCGATAACCACCCTGCCCTTTGACCGCATCGCCAGAACCAATCAATCAGGTCAATTCACAATACGCAACCTGAAGCCCGGAACCTATCGCGTCTATGCACTCAACGATATGAACCGCGATTACAAATGGGACCGGTCGGAAGACATAGCATTCTATGACTTCACAGTGGCACCAAGCGTAGAGAACATTGAAGTCTGTGACACATTCCTGCGCGAAGACGGCACAGATTCTCTGGTTTCTCATCCAGGCATCAAATATTTGCCTAATGACGTGCTGCTGACATGGTTTAACGAAGGCTACAGTCCCCAATATCTCAAGGATTACGGTCGACCCGAACGCCGCAAAGTCACCTTTAATTTCGCAGCCGAATCAGATACGCTGCCTGAGATCACGATAGCAGACGGACGTTTCGCCGGGCGTCATATTGACGATTGGGCTCTCGCAGAAGTCAACGCCACGCGTGACTCACTGATATATTGGATCCGTGATACAGCAGTAATCAGCACAGATTCACTAAGGCTGTCGGTCAAATATCTCAAAACAGACACCAGCGATAATTTAAGCTGGCAGACTGACACACTGCGTTTCTTCTTCCGCGACCCCAAACCATCCAAAAAGAAAAACAAAAAAGATGAAGAAGAAGCCGACACGGTGATAACAGACGCATACGGTGTGCCTCAACCGAAAGAATTCCTGAACTTCACAGCATCGTCAGGAACCCTGAATGTCTACTCTCCGCTCACGTTCAAGTCAGATCAACCGATAGACACAATTATCGAGTCGGCGGTAAGACTTGAAATGCTGGTCGACACTGTCTGGGAAAGCGTTGAGATCGAACCTCTGAGGCCTGACTCGCTTCAGCCTCTGCTGAAACGCAATCTAACGGTGGAATGGACTCCGGGAGCAAAATACAGAGTGGTGGTCGACTCAGCATCAGTCACCGGAATATATGGAGTCTGGAACAAACCTATATCACAGGAATTCAGTATAAAAGCGCTTGAGGAGTATTCCAACCTGATCTTCAACGTGACCGGTATCGAAGCTGACTCAACCGGGATTATGCCACAAGCCTATGTCGAACTGCTCGGATCTGACGACAAGGCGCAGCGAATTGTGCCGGTCGTAGACGGCCGTGCCGAATTCAAATATCTGGACCCATCAGTCTATTACGCCCGACTGTTTATTGACACTAACAACAATGGCAAATGGGACACCGGAAATATGGGGTCACGTACACAACCAGAAGAAGTCTACTACTACAGTAAGAAACTCCAGTTAAAGAAGAACTGGGATGTAGAACAGACATGGGACATATATGAATTAGCCCTTGACGCTCAGAAACCGCTTGCAATCAAGAAAAACAAGCCCAAAGCGAAGAAAGGCGAACGCCTGAATAACGAAGAAGATGAAGAATATGATGAATTCGGAAATCCCATCGACGGCAACAACCTATATGACAGGAACGACCGGAATAATCTGAATAATCGACGTCCAAATTCCTCAAACGCAAATTTTGGTGCGGTAAATCAGCTGAGGTCACTTCGTTAGCATCGCCGGACGCACCGGGGGTGCGTCCCTACAATCAACAGATAAATTAATGCAAAATTAATATAACACAAAGAAATGAAATATGTAATCTTAGCAGCCGGCTTAGGCTCACGCTTCGCCAAGAACGGCGAAAAGAAACCGAAACCACTCGTAGAAATCGAAGGACAGCCAATGATCGGCCGTCTTATCGACATCCTGATGAAACACGGAGGCGAACAGATCAACATCGTCGCCAACAGCCGCATGACCGAGCTGGTCGAGTATCTGGAAGACCTTAAAGCCAAAGGCTATCCTCTGGTCGTACGCCCGATTATTTCAGACAACTCATATTACAGCCTTTCTGAAGCAGCAGAAGGTGTGACCGGCAGATTTATCGCTATGACTGTCGACACAATATTCCCCGACAAAGAATTTGCAGAGTATGTGAAGAAGTCAGAGGAGATGGCTGACGATGCAGTGCTGATGGGTCTTACCCGTTTTGTCGATGACGAAAGCCCTCTCTACGCTCGTCTGGGCGAGAACGGTGAGGTAATTGACTATCGTTATGGTGGAGAGCCATACGCAGAAGGCACAATAGTCTCTGCCGGTCTCTATGCTCTCAACGATAAGGCAATGAAGACTGTGGCCGAACGTGAGGGCTATCCGGAATCATTGAGTGATTTCCAACGTATCTTAGCTGCGGAAACTGATATTAAGGTTGTACCGTTTGAGTTTTCGAAGGCTATGGACGTTGATTGTCTCCATGACCAGAAGGTAGCCGAAGAATTTCTAAAGGAAATCAACGGTAAATAATCCCACCCGAAATAACGCATTTTTCCCTTCAGGCAATGTCAGATCATATTTGGCATTGCCTTATTTTTATGCCATGTGAAATGGATATTAAGACATAAAGACAATGGGGAAGCTATGACGAAATTGGATTGGACATTAAGACAGAAAGACATAAAAACATAAAGACAGAGGGGGTTGATGGGGGAATTTATGTGTTGTTAATCTTCTCCCCAGACTGAATTGTCATTGCCGTCCCAGAAGGGTGAGTAGCTG
>CAMWNL010000086.1 GCA_947175585.1 uncultured Bacteroidales bacterium
TGTGTATATGATACAGGAATCGCACAGCTATTATAAGTATCAAGACTCTCGGAAAGAGCAGCGACCGCGCGCTCGATGAGAGCTGCGCGGTCGCCTATGTTTGATCCGATATTTATATGGATTTTCGACATCAGAGAGTGCGGTTAACTTCCACTTCCTCGAAACCTTCGATAAGGTCACCGATCTTGAGGTCATTGTAACCGGCGATTGACAGACCGCAATCATAACCCGACGTAACCTCTTTAACATCGTCTTTAAAACGCTTGAGAGAGCCGAGATCGCCGGTATAGCGCACGATGCCGTCACGGATAAGGCGCACCTTATTGCCACGCTTAATCTTACCCTCGCGCACGATAGCTCCGGCAATGGTTCCGACTTTAGAGATATGGAATGTCTCCATAACCTCAGCCGTACCGGTGATTTCCTCCTTGATCTCGGGAGCAAGCATGCCGGACATAGCATCCTTAACCTCCTCGATAGCCTGATAGATGATTGAGTAGAGACGTATCTGGACTCCGTCACGCTCAGCCGCACGACGAGCGGCCATAGAAGGACGCACCTGGAAGCCGATGATAACGGCATCTGAAGCAGCCGCGAGCGTCACATCGCTCTCTGAAATCTCACCGACAGCCTTGTGAAGGACATTGACTTGAATTTCGTCTGTCGACAATTTGATGAGGGAGTCAGAGAGAGCCTCGATTGAGCCGTCAACGTCACCCTTGACGATGATATTGAGTTCCTGGAAGTTTCCGATAGCACGACGGCGACCAATGTCTTCGAGGGTGAGAATCTTGGTTGTGCGCAGACCTTGCTCGCGCTGGAGCTGCTGACGCTTATTGGCGATTTCACGAGCTTCCTGTTCGGACTCAAGAACATTGAATGTATCACCGGCTGTAGGCGCACCATTGAGACCGAGAATCAGCGCAGGAGTAGCCGGGCCTGCTTCGGTGATGCGTTGGTCACGCTCGTTGAACATCGCCTTAACCTTACCGAAATGATTTCCGGCAAGCACGATGTCGCCGACGCGGAGTGTACCGTTCTGAACAAGGACATTTGCAACATAACCGCGTCCTTTGTCAAGGGTTGACTCGATAATAGCACCGGTTGCGTTACGATTGGGATTGGCCTTGAGTTCGAGGAGTTCGGCTTCGAGCAGCACTTTTTCCATAAGTTCCTCAACGCCGATACCCTTTTTAGCCGAGATATCCTGAGACTGGTATTTACCACCCCACTCTTCAACGAGATAATTCATAGCCGCGAGCTCTTCCTTAATCTTGTCGGGATTAGCGTGAGGTTTATCTATCTTATTGATGGCGAAAACAATCGGCACGCCGGCTGCAGAAGCATGGTTGATAGCCTCGACTGTCTGCGGCATGACGTTATCGTCAGCTGCCACGATGATAATACAGATGTCGGTAATCTTGGCTCCACGAGCACGCATAGCGGTGAAGGCTTCGTGCCCCGGAGTGTCAAGGAAGGTTATATGACGGCCATCCTGAAGAGTCACGCTGTAAGATCCGATATGCTGAGTGATACCACCTGCTTCACCTGCGATAACATTAGCATGACGGATGTAATCGAGCAATGATGTCTTACCGTGGTCGACGTGACCCATCACAGTAACGATAGGCGGACGATTTTCGAGTTCTTCCTCGCTGTCTTCATCCTGCTGAATAGCCTGGGCAACTTCAGCAGAAACATATTCGGTTTCGAAACCGAATTCCTCGGCAACGATATTGATAGTTTCTGCGTCAAGACGCTGGTTGATGGACACCATCACACCGAGGTTCATGCAAGTAGCGATGACGTTGTTGACGGGAACATCCATCATAATCGCGAGGTCATTGGCGGTCACAAACTCGGTAAGTTTGAGCACACGGCTTTCGGCCGCTTCGGCTTGAGCCGCTTCACGCTCACGGTTAGCGACCATTTCACGCTTTTCCTTACGCCACTTGGCGCCTTTTTTAAGACCTTTATCTTTGTTAGTCAGACGGGCGAGCGTCTCTTTTACCTGCTTAGAAACGTCTTCATCGCTAACCTCGACATGTTGAGGCGCGGGTTGGCGTCGTTCGGGACGCTTCTTGTCTTTGGCTACATTCTTACCTCCGCGAGCATTCTGGCCCTGACCTCCTCCCTGTCCGGCCGAACGCTGTTGGCGTTCGTTCTGTGCAGCCTGCTGGCCGGTCTTTTCAATGTCGACCTTTTCCTTGCCACCGATGCGCTTACGTTTCTTGCGATCTCCTTGGTTAGCATCACCCTGGTTGTTACGTGCATTACGATCGTTACGACGCTCTTCCTTGCTCTTCTTTTTGGGACGAGTCGACTGATTAATGGCGTCAAGGTCAATCTTACCTACGACATTTATTGACGGAGCCGCAACTTTGCGGTTAAGCTCGAAAACTTCGGGTTCCTCCTTAACTGCAGTTTCCGGTTCACTCTTTTCTACCGGTTTTACCTGCTGAGGTGCAGTCTGAGGTTTAGTCGGAGCCGGTGAGTTCTGCGGTTTCGGAGCCGGAGCCTGGACTTTCGGTTCGGGTTTCACTTCCTGTTTGACAGATTCTTTAGGAGTATCTGCCTTAGGGGCCGACACCGGTGTCTCAACTGCAGGTTTAACAGAAGCTGCCTTCGGCGCTTCAACCTTTTCAGTCTTAACGGTCTTTTCTTCCTGTTTGGGAGTTTCGGCCGCTACAGGTGTTTCGACCACCTTAGGTGCAGGAGCCGGCTGAGGTTTAACTTCAGGCTTAGGTTCGGGCTTCTTAACGACAGGATTGCCTTTTTTGTCCAGTTCAATTTTGCCAAGAATACGCGGACCTGCCGGTTCAGACTTACGCTGCTCAGATGCAGTCACCGGTTCGGGGCGCGCCGCAGCGGCCTGCTTTGCGGGACGCACTGCAGCCTGGGGCTTCAGATCTTTGTCATGCTTAAACTCACTCATCAACAACGCCACCACGTCGTCTTCAACACGAGTGTTGGGACTCGGATCGATGTTGATGTTTTTTTTGTGCAAAAAGTCAATAACTGTGGGGAGGGCCACGTTAAGGTCTTTTGCTAATGTACTGATTTTTGTTTTCGCCATATATTATTTTCTATCGATCGGCAAGCCTTACAGGGCAGGCGCGATGTCGTTGTTTTCGTTATTAAAATTTGATATAGTTACGTTCCCGGCGATGACTGTCAGGCATCAATCTTCAAACTCTGCACGGAGCACGTCAATGACGTGGTCAACAGTCGACTCTTCAAGGTCAGCTTTTTCAATCAGCATTTCGCGAGGAGCATTAAGTACGCTCTTAGCGGTCACAAAACCGATATTCTTGAGCGCGTCGATAACCCATTCGTCGATTTCGTCCTTGAATTCTTCCAGATAGATGTCTTCCTCGACAACATTGTCCTCAGCATCACGATATACGTCGATAACATAACCGGTGAGCATCGAAGCGAGCTTGATATTCAAGCCGTTCTTACCGATAGCGAGAGACACTTCTTCGGGGCGAAGGAAAACTTCGGCCTTCTTTTCGTCTTCGTCAAGACGGATCGAAGAAATCTTAGCCGGCGACAGAGCACGCTGGATGAAGAGCGAGGGATTGTTGGTGTAGTTTATAACATCGATATTCTCATTGCGAAGCTCGCGAACAATGCCATGGATACGCGAACCACGCACACCGACACATGCACCTACAGGATCGATGCGGTCATCATAACTCTCAACAGCAATCTTGGCACGCTCTCCCGGAATACGGGCTACGGCCCGAATATTGATCAGACCGTCGTGGATTTCGGGAACTTCGAGCTCAAACAGACGACGCAGGAAGTTTTCGTTAGTACGGGAAACTGTAATCTTGGGATTATTATTTTTGTTGTCGACGTTGGCAATCACGGCGCGCACGGTCTCACCCTTGCGGAAGAAATCACCGGGGATTGACTCGCTCTTAGGCAGTAATAATTCGTTTTTGTCATCATCGAGGAGGAGCGTCTCCTTAGACCAGGTCTGATAAACCTCGCCACTGACGAGCTCACCTTCGAGTTCCTTGAACTTATTATAAATAGCTTCTTTCTGAAGATCGAGAATCTTAGACTGCAGAGTCTGACGAAGATTGAGGATGGCACGACGACCAAATTTCTCGAAAATGATTTCTTTAGTGTGTTCCTCGCCTACTTCCGCATCTGGGTCATCGTCAGCCTGAGCATCGCTGAGCGAAATCTGAGTATTGGGATCAGTCACTTCGCCGTCAGGTACAACGAGAAGATTCTGGAAGATCTGCACGTCACCTTTATCAGGGTTGAGGATAACGTCAAGGTTCTCGTCAGTTCCAAACATTTTCGCTAAAACATTACGGAATGATTCTTCGAGAACACTGATCATTGTCGTTTTGTCGATGTTTTTGAGTTCTTTAAACTCGGCAAACTGTTCGACCATATTCGGAGTTGCCTCTTTCTTTGCCATGATTGATATTTGTGATTGTATATTTATTTTTTTATTTCTCGTTTATTTGAAATCTATTTTATAACGGACAGTCTTACAGTCTGTATAAGCAAAAGTTTCAGGTATCATTTCGATAACCGGTCGTTTGGCACCCTCCGGCTTGATTTTAGTTGGAACTTCAACGACAAAGTTATCGTCACCTACCTCCACAAGACGACCTGAAAGTTTACGTCCGTCACGAGTAATAATTTCAATATCATTGCCGATATTTTTCTCATACTGACCTTTCACTTTAAATGGAGCTGTCAAACCTGCGGAACCGACTTCAAGTTCATAGTCCTCAACGTCGCGATCAAACACCGACTCAATCTTACGGGTAATCGCAACGCAACTATCAATGTCGACACCGTCAACAGAGTCAACTTCAACTATAATATTATTACCGGGCTTAACCGCTATGTCGACCAGAAAGAGATTTGTTCCCTCGATTGCGTCTTCGACAGTTTTTGCCAATAACTGTTTGTCAATCATATTTTTTGTTCCTTAATATTTAAACAAAGCGGAGGAAGCGTCAGCTCCCTCCGGCTCTTATGCACTGCAAAGATACTACAATTTTCGGCCTTTGTCAATTATAAGAGAGCTTAAAGACAGCCATATTCATAGTAATTTTATTGATTTTATATTTTTTTAAATTTATTTCACTCAGCATAATCGCAGTTCTTACAGATTTAGCAATTTTATCACAATTACAATGGACACTCATACATTTATCAAGAATTTATCCCTATCTTTGCACAAAAAGAAACGCAATCAACAAAATCACAAACACCATGGCATCAATAATACCGAAGAAATATAAGCGTACATTACTCACAGAAACCACAGAAATTGCTATCAAACAAATCAAAGAGGAATTTCAAGCTGCTCTCGCAGATGCTCTAAAACTACGCCGAGTAACGGCTCCACTATTTGTTGAATCCGGTACAGGACTGAACGACGATCTCAACGGAACAGAACACGCCGTCAGTTTTACGATCGATGCGATGAACGGTTGCCGCGCAGAAGTCGTGCACTCCCTTGCAAAATGGAAACGCGCAAAGCTGGCAGCGTATGATATTGCACCCGGCTATGGTATATACACAGACATGAACGCCATAAGAACGTTTGAAGATCTCGATAACCTCCACTCTCTATATGTCGATCAATGGGACTGGGAGAAGACGATCCGACCGGAAGACAGAAACGTAGAATATCTTAAATCAACCGTGCGCGATATATTCCATGCAATCAAACAGACTGAAGAAAAAATATTTCAGATTTATCCACATATCACCCCAACTTTGCCCGACGATATAGCATTTGCGCATGCTCAAGAATTACTCGATCGCTATCCCGGGACAGAAGCCCGTGAACGCGAAGCTCTCGCTGCGAAGGAGCACGGAGCAGTATTTATTATCGGAATTGGAGACAAACTGAGCAACGGACAACCTCACGACGGGCGCGCTCCTGACTATGATGACTGGAGCACTCCTAACGCTGACGGTTACAATGGACTGAATGGAGATATCATTTTGTGGAACCGTGTACTCGGAATACCGTTTGAAATATCATCAATGGGTATCCGAGTAAGTCCGGAATCACTTGCCCGGCAACTTGAACTTCGCGGCTGCACGGAACGGAAAGAATTAGCATTCCATCGTGCATTACTAAACGGAGAATATCCGGCTTCAATCGGCGGCGGCATTGGCCAAAGCCGCCTCTGCATGTTCATCCTCCAGAAAGCCCACATCGGCGAAGTTCAGGCTTCGCTGTGGCCAAAAGAGCAAATCGAAGCCTGCCGCCAAGCCGGCATCGAACTACTGTAATCACTCGCGAAGTTTAGAGTCAATAATAATCGTAACAGGGCCGTCATTGACGAGCGCGACTTTCATGTCAGCTCCGAAGCGGCCCTGTTCCGTTTTACGGCCTAACAGTTCGCCAACGCGTCGACAATATGACTCATAGAGCGGCACAGCGAGATCGTGTCCGGCAGCGCGGATATAGCTCGGGCGGTTGCCTTTTCGTGTTGATGCTGTAAGGGTAAATTGACTCACGGCAAGCACCTGACCGCCGACATCGGAGATAGACCGGTTCATCACACCGTTATCATCATCAAAGACTCTCAGACCGACTGTCTTTGCAGCCAGCCATTCAACATCTGCCTCGGTGTCGCCATGCTCCACGCCGACCAACACCATAAATCCGCGCCCTACTGCGCCAATAACTTCATCGCCGACCTTAACCGACGCTTCGCTTACTCTTTGAATCACTAATCGCATAATTCACTAAATAAATTAATTTGTCAGGGAATCTTTAATTATCCGAGCTTTTGCCGAGCCGATTACAGCCGCAATGTCATCTATACTTGCCTCGCGAATACGCTTTACACTCTTGAAGTGTTTAAGCAGAGCTTCCGCAGTCTTCGGACCGATTCCTTTTATGCTGTCAAGCTCGCTTACAAGCTGTGATTTGC
>CAMWNL010000087.1 GCA_947175585.1 uncultured Bacteroidales bacterium
GAACAGCAGTGTAGTCCTATAAACTGACTTAAAGGCGAAGGCCGGTGACTGGCATGGTCAAGACCGGGTCGGAGGGAAGGTCTTTATCCGAACAAGCTGAAATAATAATCGCCAGGATGATTGCGAAATATGATAAGTTTAAATTCAGTTTCATAGATTTCTGGTTTAACGGTTATATCCGGGATTTTGAGTGACACCAAGCATAATTGCGAGCTGGTCATTGGGTTTTGGCAGGAGATAATTGTTGTCAGTGACTACGGAGGATGGATAATAATTACGGATTACATCGGCGACCATGTGACGGCGGCACAGATCAAACCAACGATTGCACTCGAATGCCAACTCCCAGTTGCGCTCGTCAAGGACAGCCTTATCGAATGCCTGCTGAGATAAAGACTGGAGCGCATCAAGGCCAGCGCGCTGACGGACTTCGTTGATAGCAGCATAGGCTTTAGAAGATGGCGAACCTTCTGCAAGGTTTGCAGCTTCGGCATATATAAGAAGGATATCAGCGTAGCGCAATATACTGTAAAATCCGTCGGCGAGATTTGCGACGCTTGAGCCGTAATATCCGCCTGACTTGGGACCACCGTCACGCAGTTTACCGACATAGGGTTCGGGGATGTCAGCCTCGCGCCATGAAGAGCCGTCGTTGAAAGTCAGATAAAATGTGCCATCGAGACGGGAACCTCCGGGGAAAGAGTCGAGAAAGCGAGAGTCACTTGTCCAGTCAGCCCATCCGCCTTCAACAGTGGGACGGACAGCTCGATTTATATAGCCACCGCTACCGTTATCACTGCTGGCGTAAAGAGTGAAGATGAACTCGCCGTTGGAATAACGATTGTCAAATAACCACAGGTTAAGGAACTGAGGCTGGAGTGAGTAACGGTGAGACTCAATCACCTCGTCAGCCTTGTCACGCGCTGAGGCGTAAAGATCAGAACGGTTGAGGGGGAAGCCTGCCATTGTCAAGTAGACCTTAGCAAGAAGAGCTGAAGCGGCAATTGATGACGGCTTTGAGGGATTGGAGACTTCGCCGGGAAGAAGTTTTTCAGCCATGATGAGATCTGCAACGATGAAATCGTAGATGTCATCGACTGACGACTGCGGTTCCTGAGTCGCGTTAGACTGGTTGTCCTCTGTTAAAATGGGGATTTCACCAAACCATCTTACCATGTTAAAATAAGACAGGGCACGGAGAAAACGGGCTTCTCCGGCTATGGGGGATAGAAGTTCAGGGTCAATCTTAGTGTTCTGTGCAACAAGGGCAATCAGGGTATTGCATGCGCTGATTGATGCATAGGAATTATTCCAGAGGACATCGGTCACTTCATCAGGGTTGCTAACGGTAGTTATGTCGGCAATCTCGAAGCCACGCCAACGGGCGACTGAATTGACATTGACGTCCTCAGCACCGGCTGAAGCCACATAGGGAGCGTCAGAGCCAAAGATGGCGTAAAGAGGAGTGTATGCACCAGCCACGAAACTATTGAAGTCAGTTATGGTGTTGAAAAACTTGTCGGTAGTTGGCTGACCCGTAAGGTCTTCATCAAGGGCTCCGCAAGAATGGAAAAACGGGGCTGAGAGTATAGCCAGAAGAAGTATTTTTGACTTAAATAAATTCATATATCAAGACGTTTTTTAGAATGTTAAATCGAGGCCGACAGACCAGCTTTTAGCAGAAGGGTAAATGCCACGGTCGATACCAGCGCCGTAGGCATCCATACCCATAGAAGCCTCGGGATCATAACCAGAGTAGTTTGTGATGGTGAAAAGGTTTGTAGCGCTGATCGATAGTCTCACCTGAGAGAATCGAATCTTATGAAGAACCGATGCCGGGAGAGAGTAGCCGAGGGTGAGATTTTTAAGGCGGAAGTAACTGCCGTCCTCTACCCAGCGAGAAGAGTTGACATACTCCGTTGCTGTAAACGACGGGATGTCGGTCTGGCGCTCCGGAGTCCACCGGTCTGCCATTACCGGACTTGTCGGGAAAGCACCGCCGCCAGTGTAGTTTTCGCGTCGAACACGGTTCTGGTTGTAAACATCGTTGCCGTAGACACCTTGAAAGAAGATGTTAAGGTCGAAATCGCGATAGTGTAAAGTGTTGTTTATGCCGTAAGTGAATTTCGGCTGCGCGTTACCGATGATGCCAATGTCGTTTTTGTCGATAATGCCGTCACGGTTTATGTCAACATACTTGGCATCTCCTGGTTTGGCTCCATAGACAGCGGCGATCGAACGCTCTTCGGTCTTCCATACGCCGGCAAACTGATAACCGAGAAAAGTGCCCATCGGCTGTCCGACCATCTGGACATAGCTGCCGACGAGACCAGGCATGTCAACGTTGCCGGAATTAATCAATGTGTTGCTAAGACCGTCGAGGGCAAGAATCTTATTGCGGTTGAAGTTGATAGAATAGTTGATATTCCAGAAGAAGTCACCGAGATTGACCGGAGTGCCGCCGAGAGCAAATTCCCATCCGCGGTTTTGAACAGAACCAACGTTTGTAAGGACTGATTCAACACCCAATGCGGAGGGGACAGTGCGCCACATCAACAGATCTTTTGTCTTTTTGGCATAATATTCGGCGGTAAAAGTAATGCGGTTGTTGAGTAAACTCAGATCAATGCCAACGTTAAACTCAGTGGTGCGCTCCCACTTCAGATTGTTATTGCTGAGCTGAGAAATCGACAGGGTAGGGTTGCCTTCGGCATCTGTGCCGGGGAAAAATTTCATGTGAGACGAATATGCCGGTACGGCGGCATTACCGACAGTGCCGTAACTGAGGCGAAGCTTTAATTCGTTGATTTTTGGACGAAGAGACTCCATGAAATTTTCACGGGCGATATTCCAACCACCTGAGACAGCCCAGAAACCGTCCCATTTGTTACCAGGCGCGAGCTGGCTCGCACCGTCGTAGCGGAACGAAGCGCTAAGCATATATCGGTTATCATAAACGTAGTTTGCCCGAATCATGCCAGACATCATTTTAGTGGCCGTGGATTCCAACCAGGGTTTCTGGATGATGGTGCCGAAATGGACACCCTGATACCCCATGCCGACCGGAATGCCTTTAGCAGAGGCGGATGTGCTGTTATATTTGTCGGCAATATACTCGAAAACCCCGGTAGCTCCAACATGGTGGCTGCCGAAATCCTTATCGAAGCTGAGGATGCTTGTGCTCTGGAGAGCCATGTAGTTACTCTGGGTCTTGCTGCCGGCTATGTCTTCATCTGGCCCTTGATTGTAGACCTGATTATCAAACCATCCTGACATGACACTGTTGGAGCGGTAAGCTAACATCGAAGATAGTTTGAGCCAAGACGTGAAACTGTACTCGGCCTGAAGGGCAATATTGAAGGTCGCGCGATTCTTGTCAGACACGATTTCACGCGCAAGGCCGACCGGATTGAAATCAGATACGGGCCCAATGCCACCGCCCGGGAGACTGTAAAGTCCTTCAGAAGTAAAGACGGGTTTAGTCGGAGACCATTTCAGCGCCGAAGTCAGCGCTCCCTCGGTGTCGCCGCTGTGGTCGAGGCTGTAAGAGGCAAATGTGTTGAGAGAAATGGTTAAACCGGGCATAGCCTCGGCTTTCATATTAGCACGGAGAGAGTACTCGTTGAAATCGGAGTTAATGATTACACCCTCGTTGCGGTTGATACCGCCGGCGATGTAATATGAAACATTTTTCTTTGCACCGCTGATGCCGATGTTATGAACCTGAGTAAAGGCATTGCGAAATATCTTCTTCTGCCAGTCGACACCCTGGCCGAGATATGGTATGTCAGACGGGTTAAAAAGGAGATTGAGACCGTTTTCGTAGTGAGCGTCGTTCATAAGGGAAGCGTAGTCAGATGCACCAAGAGCCGGAAGCATCTTACCGACTTTTGAGAATTTAAGATAGCCGTTGTAAGTGACCTGGGCCCGTTCGTTGCGCCCCTCTTTAGTTGTCACTATTATCACGCCATTAGCTCCGCGCGAACCATAGATAGACAGGGCTGCCGCATCTTTGAGCACCTCCATAGACTCAATCTGGTTAGGGTTGAGACTGCCGAGCGAGGCATCCTGCACGCCGTCGATAATGACGAGGGGATCGTTGCCGTAAGTTAGTGAATTTGAACCACGGATACGAATAGACACTGAACCGGAAGGGTCACCGCTGGTGTTCTGAACGACAACGCCGGCGACGCGCCCCTGCAGAGCCTCGGCTGTACTGGATAAAGGAGACATCTGAAGTTCGGAAGCCTTGACAGATGAGACTGATCCGGTGATGTCGCTCTTGCGCTGGGTGCCATAGCCGACGACTATAACTTCGTCAAGAAGAGCTTTGTCCTCGTCAAGTCTAACTGTCAGATGATCAGAAGACCTGACTCTGACAAAGGTTGTGTTATAGCCTACTGACGAAACGACAATGTCTTTGCCAACGGGTATATTTATTTCAAAGTTTCCGTCGATGTCGGTTACAACGCCGGTATTTGAACCGGCAACAGTGACGGACGCTCCAATGAGCGGCTCGCCCGACAAGGCATCAGTAACCGAGCCTGAAATTTTGCGAGAGTCAGCTGACTGACCAGACGTTTTTTCTGAAGAGCGGACCGGAAAGAGGTAGATATTGGAGCCCTTGATTTTAAAAGAGACGCCCTGATCTTTGAATAAACTTTCAAGCACGGTCTCGACAGGGAGGCTATCAGCATCGACAGTGACATGACGCGTGGGATCAATGACCTGGTCGGAATAATTGAAATTGTAGCCGGTCAGGGAAGATATTTCTATCAAGATCTTATCAAGCGACGCTGAGGTGTGGAGAGTCACCTTGTCTGCCGCCGATGAGGCTATGACCGATAGAAAGGCGAAACAGCATAATAAAAAAATCCTAATGGTTTTCATGAAGGGTTGTAAACAGGTTTATTATTGGTTTGATTATAAATTTATTAAATTAATAATGGACTAATCAGCGAGAAGTGTAGACCTCGATGGATTCACCGTTATGAATGAAGCGGACAAACGAGATTGCTGATATGTCGTCGAGCAGAGAATCAAGTGGCACTAAGGCAGAAGTGAATGTAAAACTATGGGAGAAAACATCGTTATCACGTATGTCGAACTCGACATCGTAGATGCGGTTGATGGTGCTAAGAACTTCACGCATAGGAGTCCGGTCGAATGCAATAATATTGTCTTTCCAGAGCGACGATCTTGAGGCAGAGATACCGGTCGCCGATACGTCTCCCTCGTTAGTAAAATTGTTGTAAACCACCTTTTGAGAGGGCTTTAAATGAAACTCTTTGTCCCGGCAACAAAGGCTCAGACTGCCGTCATCGAGAGTCACGACGGTCAGGCTATCTCCATCGAAACTGCGAGCGTTGAACGCTGTGCCCGTCACCTTTATCTCAGAATGTCCCAGGTTTACGATAAATGGAGCGGAGGTATTAGGTTTAACGTTGAAATATGCCTCACCATTGAGGTCAACCCGGCGCTGATTATTAGCGAAACATAGGGGATAGCGCAGGGTCGACCCGGAGTTGACAATGACGTGAGTGCCATCCTGAAATAGGACATGGACCGGTCTTTCGCCCTTATGGACAACTATTTCATTGTACTCGTCACTAAGGTGAAGTCTGAATGGACTAAAATCAGAGGTGCAAACCCATCCGACGGCGAACATTACAGCGAGGGAGGCGGCATAGGCGAAGCGACGAAGCCATGCAGCGCGCCGGATGCGCGCTTTTATACGTCGGAGGACCCGGTCGCGGCTGATAGAGTTCAGACCGTCGATATCTTCGGTTTCGAGACGGTTGAAGACGATATCCATCTGACGAGAGATGGCCCGACTGCCTTTTTCGCTGTCAAGAGCGCTGATGACTGCCTCATAATCTTTGTCGTCAAGACTGCCGGTGAGTAACTTCTGAAGATCATTGTCGCTGATGTCTGCCATAATCGGTTAAAACATTTCTATGATGGTGAGCAAAAAGAGAGAGAAGAGATTTTTTATGTTATCGCGCAGAACTTTGACGCTCTGGAGATAATAGGTGCGAACTGTGTTCTCGGGCATTGAAAGGCGGTCAGCGATTTCTTTGTTGGTCAATCCCTGACGACGCAGGTCGATAATCATGCGCTTTTTTTCGTGGCTAATGTCGTTGATGGCGAGCCTGAGGATGCGGTCGAGTTCGTCGCGCTCGTAAAGTTCTTCGGGCGAAGGAATCAGATTGCCTGTCTCACGGCTGACAGTGTCGTTATAGCCCCGGCGGAGTCTATTAGAGCGGAGGATATTGAGAACACGGTTTTTTGCTGCAGTGTAGAGATAGTTTTTAACACTCGAGCTAATAGTGATCTTGTGCCGATGTTCCCATAGCGACATGAAAATGGACTGTAGTGTGTCGCGAGTGAGTTCGTGGTCTTTTACATAAAAAAGAATGAAGAGATAGAGCACTGAGGAGTATCTGTCGTAGAGGATGGTGAACGCAACGCGGTCGTCCTGCTGCAGGAGGCTGAACAGGCTTTGGTCGTCGAGTGAGCTGTATATGTCGTTGCGGTTCAACTCAGTGGAGGAAGGCGGTAAATATGAGGGTGACGCCCATGAATAGACAGTCAGTGTGCATCACCCTCAGGGTGGAGTAGTATGATTATTTCACGAGAATTTTTGTAAGCTTATTTCCCTGACGACGGATATAGAGTCCTGCCGGGAGATTGTCAGAGTTGACGCGAAGGCCGCTGATGCTGAAATATTCGACTTCGGCATTGTCGGCAGTGATTTCTTCGATCCCAGATGATGCCGGGATGGCAAAAAGGATAGTTTCGTCGGCAAGATTGAAGGTGATATCATATTTTCCGCTCTCGCAGTTGATCCATGCGTTGCCGACAGATCCGAGTTTGTAAGTGGAGCCTACGACATCGTTGCCGTCTGCTTCGGCGCACCAACCGTACAT
>CAMWNL010000088.1 GCA_947175585.1 uncultured Bacteroidales bacterium
ATCATAGGTGATAGCAGCCGCACGGGCATAACCGTCGCGAGGAGCTTTCCACATTGAGACGAGCACGAAAAGACCGACAATGGCAACAAGGATAATAGTATCGAAAACTGAGGTCCAACCAAAAATATCGGCAACATAACCCACCAGAAGACCGGAAGCGCCTGAACCGAGGTAGCCGATTATGCCTGCGAGCCCATTTGCGCGAGCCGAAGCCTCCTTGGTTGCCTGATTGCCGAGCTCGATGCCGATAAGCGCCTGCGGACCGTAAATAAAGAATCCGGCTCCGATAAGCACGAGCGCAGTAACAGTGATGCCGGCGCTTTCAGGCAAGAAGCGGAAAATAGTCATGAACAACGCAGCGCCAAGCATGCAGACAACACACATGCGATGACCTTTGCCATGGAAGAGCTTATCTGTCGCCCAACCTGCAAAAAGAGTACCGACGACACCTGCGATTTCAAATGCAGCTACAGTCCAGCCGGCGCTCTCGATCGAAAGATTACGGCTCTCTGTAAGGAACTTCGGTCCCCAGTCAAGGATGCCCATACGGACAACATATACAAAGAAGTTGGCGGCGCAGAATGTCCAGACCCAACGGTTGGTCCACACCATTACTTTTTCAAACTTCTTACGCGCACGTGGGTCAGAGGTCTCTTTCAGCTTGCCGAGCCCTGTGTCAGGAAGATCAGGGAGACCTGCGTCCTTAGGCTCGTCACGGAGACCTACGAAGATAAAGATGGCTCCGGCAGTCGCGATAGCAGCAGGAATCCAGAAACACCAGCGCCATGCTCCGGCATGTGCGGCGTAAGAAGCAGCCTGCTTGACAGCATCAGCGGCACTTACACCGTTTTCGCTAAGATTACGGACTATGCCGGCAACGTATGACTGGTCGTTGCTCAAATCCGTGCCCAGCGAGCCCATGACATAACCGCAGACAATAACGGCGAGAGCTGCGCCGATAGAGTGTGAGCAGTTCCATATCGACATTTTAGTAGCAAGCTCAGACGGGTGAATCCAGTGAGGTAGAATACGGGCGCACGGAGGATAGCCCATGCCCTGAAACCACTGGTTGACAATAATAATGAAACCCATGAAGAAAACGAGTCCCTCGACCATGCGCGGACCGTTGTCTATGCCGGTAAACCAACTGCTGAAGTCAGCACCCCAACCAAAAGCGAAGTTGGCGAGCGCACAGAGCAGTAGACCAAGAGCCATAACGATGCGGCCACGGATGCGGTCAACCACATAGCCATTGACAAATCGCGAGATACCGTAGACGAGCGAACCTGCAAAAATAATCCAGCCAAATGATTTGTTAGAAATGCCATACTCGGCTGTGAGGCCGGGCATTGCAACAGAAAAGTTTTTGCGAACGAAGTAGAAGATGGCATATCCGACCATTGTAACCAGGATGGTCTTCATCTGCCAGTTGAGAAATCTTTTGCGCGACGCCCCCAGGACGTCATAAGCACTGTTTGCCATAATGTAATGTATTAGTTATGGTGGTGATTAGATATTTTCTGTAAAAATAGCGCGAATTTTTCAAATAGTCAAATTATTTGCCTTGCGAGTGGCGTCGAGGTCGAGAGCCTCGAAAAGAACCTCGACAGGATTCTTGACCTTGATGCCCGTCGACATTTCAATCTGCCATTTGCAAGTCTCGCAATCAGTGGCAACAAAGTCGGGACGCACATTCTCAATCTCAGTAAAAAGTCTTGAACCGATGGCCTGAGATGTCTCATAGTTTTCTTTCTTAAAGCCATAGGTGCCGGCAATGCCACAACAATTAGGATTGAGAACAACAAGGTCAACACCGGGGATTGACTTCAATAAAGCGACCGAATATTGGGTGAAACCCATGCGCTCCATGTGACACGGAGTATGGTATGCGATGCGGCGACGGTAGTCATCGCGGAAGACGAGTCTGACATCTCCTCGCTCAATGAGTTTTGAGATATAAGCGGTCGCAAGAGTGACAGAGCGCCGTATGTCTGAATTATCGAGACCAAGGACGTGATGATACTCATCACGCATAGTGAAACAACATGTTGAGCTGGTAGCAACAACAGCTTCACTGCCGTCAGCAAGAGCCTTACGGATTGACGCAATGTTAATCTCAGCATCACGAGTAGCTTCCTTCACAAGACGGTTGGCGATTTTGGCAACTCCACAGCAGCGCTCGCGGTCGAGAAGACGCACTCCGACCCCCAAAGCATTGCAGACAGCTACAAGAGCCTTACCCAGATCAGGATAATTATAATTTACGTAGCAACCATGAAAATAGCTTATATGGCGAGAGTACTTTGACTGCTCAGCCGCTGCATGGCGACGGAACCATGTCTCAAACTTTGTAGAGGCGTATTTAGGGAACTGACGGTGAGAGTCAATCTTTAAGGTGCGGTCCATCACATATTTGACAGGTTTCATGGCCAACGAAGCGTTGACAACAGGCGCGCAAAGAGTGGCGAGTGAACCCATAACGTCAGTTTCGGCCAACATAGTGTCGCGCAGTGACGGTTTACCTTTAGAATATGTCAATCTTGCAGACAGAATCAGATCGCCAATGCGGACATCAGACGGGCAAGCTACCTCACATCGCTTGCAGTTAAGACAATATTTGAAGGCTTCGTCGAAAAAATCAGGATTTTTCAGACGATAACGTTCTCCATCGGGACCGGCCTGTTTGGGACCGGGGTACTTGGTATTAATCGGAGTGACGGGACAAACAACAGTACATACCGTACACTTGGTGCACTGTTCAAAATTATGTCGGCTAATATTTTCTTTTTGGAAATCCATAGGTCATTGAAGTTTAATAATTCTATCAGCCACTGCAATAGCGGTGAGTAATGCAACTCCGGCACCGGAATCATTGCTCAATGAGTCTGCGCCGGCGAGTGATGCACCAACAGCATAGAGGTTTTTAACAGGTACTCCCGAACGTAGAGCCCTGAATGTATGATCCACTGCGATACCGGAATTCATCACCGGCTGTACTCCAAACAAATCGGAGTCAAACCACTTTGAACGATCAGACGGAGCGAGGGTGTCAAGATTGAAAATCGGTTCGATCACCTCATCGGGTGTGGCTACAAGACCACGGCTAAAGAAACTGCCGCCGGCAAAGATAAAGTTATCAGCACGCAGAGCATCGTCGTCAAGTTTATCAGTATAGACGGCGACAAGACTATCATCATTAAATTCGGCGCTTATAACACGGTGTCCATTGAACAAGCGTCCGCCGAGAGAGAGGAAATGACGCATAAGACGAGTGTGCATGGCTATGCCCGGAATTGACACACCCATCGTCGGGGCATAAAATAAATCGCGACCTACAATCTGACGCAGATGAAGCGACTCACCATCACCATCGAAATTGACGACCGCAGGAAGAATCAAGGCTGCGGCCTCAGAGTCTCTTGAGACATCGCGGACAGACTCACCAAACCGAGTGAGAGCATCTCCCTCCATTATGCGCGCAATGTTTGCAGCACGCATTTCGGACTCAGATTTGCGAAGACGCTGCAAATCGGGATTATCGACAGTCAAAAGATCGCATCTGAAACCTTCTTTTTCAAGTGCTGCCGCAATAAAACGAGGATAAAAATCGAGAAAGCCGGCGATGCCGACGATAGCAACATGGGGGCGTTCGAGCTGCTTAAGAGCTTCGAGAGTCACAACTTGTTCGAGCGTCAACCATGCAGGACGGCATAGGCCGAGGGGGGTGATGCGCATGTGATTCTCGCGCACGTTTCCAACGGTCTTCACTCCGGCACGACGCAACAGGTCGGCAGCATTGTCGGCAAACTCAGTGAGAGACGCCGCTTCAAATCTTTTATAGGGATGGCTGTCCGGCATACTTTCCATCGCCTCAACGGGAGACGAAACAGGTTGATGGTTATTGTCAAACCCAAGCAGGCCAAGCGAACCGGAATTAAAGTGCATGGCGCTTCGTCCGGCAGAAATCAGTGCAACGTCTTTACCCTGTTCGGCAAGTCTGATTGCAGCTGAAACTCCGGCAAGTCCGGCACCGATTATAATAGTTTCAAATTTCATAATCGCAGACGAATTATTTCATTTCTTCTGTCGGAGGCAAGACATCGAGTCCGGCAACAGACCCATAAAGCCAAGCGGTAAACTGAGCTTCGGCAAGATTGTCGCCCCACGCTACGGGCTGCATGCCCTTCCAGCGCTCATTGACAAACTGGCGTATGCCACCGAGATGACGAGAAACGCATGAATCATGTTTTTCAAGAATTGCAGCTGCTCGACAGATGCACAACTGCCCCTGGCACGTACCCATGCCGAGACGTGTGCGACGACGCAGATTGAGCAAATTGTCCACATGCAAATTCTTTATAGCATACTCTATCTCTCCGACACTAACCTCCTCACATTCGCAAACAAGAGCCCGGTCACTACCGGTCGACGCAGGGATATTGGCCGCAAGTGTACCATGTCTGCCGACTGAAGCTTTTGCACCTGCTGTCACAGGTGTCGAGTCAGATGATTGCTGCTCACTGCCGGGCAGCGGACGCTCAGCAGTGACACATTTTGCATTTTCACGGCCAAGTTTACGGCAGACCGTATCGGTAGCCCACTCTGCCATCAAGCGGTAAGTCATCAATTTACCGCCTGTAATGGTTACGAAGCCTTCGAGACCGTCGCGCTGAGCATGGTCAAGACACACTATGCCTCGCGAAATGCTGCGTCCGGACGGGTCATCATCAGACGCAACCAGAGGACGGACACCGGCATAGGCTCTGAGAATACGTGTTGTAGCAAGTGACGGCGCGAGTTTAATGCCCTCGCGTAAGAGAACATCAACCTCTTCGGGAGTTACCTCCATACGGTCGACACTCTCGAAGGGAACACGGTCACTCGTTGTGCCGATGACACAAACTGTATCACCCGGAACAAGAATGTCAGCATTGGCCGGCTTGCGGCAACGATTTATTACGATATTATTTACCCTGTGTCCAAAAACGAGAAGAGCACCTTTGGCCGGGAACATCTTAACGGACACCCCGGCCTTTTCGGCCAGCAGGTGACCCCATATACCGGAGGCATTGACAACAACGTCGGCTGTCGCCTGAATCTGCTCACCACCGTTACGATGATCGAGCATGAGCACACCCTCGATGCGATTGCCAGTGCGTATATAGTCTGTAACTTCGTGATAAGTCAAAACGTCGGCGCCATGAAGACGGGCGTCGAGCACATTGGCCATTGTTAGACGAAACGGATCGATCGAACCGTCGGGCACCTTAACCGCTCCTATAAGATCCGGATTTACCGATGGTTCAAGTTGCCGAGCCAACGCCGGGTCAATGGCCTCTGCTTCTATACCTGCGGCACGGCAAGAGTCAATGAATGTCTGCTGATAAGCGAGGTCATCTTCGGGCAAAGTTATAAAAAAACCGCCCGTATCTCCGACACAGTTAGCCGCTATGCGACGGAGAATCATGTTTTCCTCGATACACTCTGTAGCCGACTCCCGGTCGGTCACGGCGTAACGGGCTCCACTATGGAGCAGGCCATGATTGCGGCCTGTAGCACCGTGTGTAAAATCGAAACGCTCCACAAGGAGCACTTTAAGCCCTCGGAGCGCACAGTCACGAGCCGTTCCGGCTCCTGTCGCACCGCCGCCAATCACTATAACATCATAGTGTTTGTCGAGTTTTTTCATTTATAGGATGTCGTTATTGTCAGGTTTCAATTAGTTTCGTTTTGCTCAACAGCAATTTCGCAACAAAAGTACAACATTGCGGATTAATTTCAAAAGGAACTGCAATAAATTTCATTGGGAAAAGCCAAAATAGGGCACCGGCGATAAAAAAAATGGCTGCACCGAGGCGCAGCCATTTTCAGAAGAGGGGATTATAAATGATTACAGTTTAAGGAGCACTTTCTGGCCGTTGATGATGTAGAATTGTCCGTTCTGGGGCTTCATCACGCGGCGGCCGTTGAGGTCGTAGACCTTGATATCCGAGTTCTCGAGATCATTAATGATGTCGCGTATAGAGGTCTGGATGTTGACAAGCGAAGCCACTACGTACGCTTCAAGCATCTCGGTGAAATCGGCTTCCCCTTCAAAGAGCTCATAACCCTCCTTGTAGATCGTTACGGGGAGTGTCTTGCCGATAACGGCGGGTCCATAGATGCCGGTGATTGTCACTGTGCCGCTCTCGTCAGAAATGTATTCCCGGCCTTCGAAAGTAACTAATGCACCCTCTACAGGATATGCGTCAGCAAATACCTTGACAGTCAACGTCGCCTCGGCAGCCTGGAGATTGACATCAACGACAACCTCTGAGATTTCAGCGAAATCTGCCTCGCCCTCAAATAATTCATAGCCGTCTTTATAAACCGTGAACTTCAGGGAAGTACCCTCGATTCCTTCGATTTCAGCAATCTCGACGAGGCCGTTTTCATCAGTGATATATTCCTTGTCAAGGACGGTCACAATTGCCCCCTCAACAGGAGTCTCATCGCAAACGACATTGAACGTCAACGAATAAACCTCCTCTTCAATCTCACGGATGTCGGTAAACACAGACCATCCCTCAGCCGCAGCGTATGCCTCTACACTACCCTTCGGAACGTAAAGGACGGCGTCATAGGGGATATCTTCAAAAGAATTAGCCATTCCTATAGGCGCCTCAGGATTTAAAGAATAAACCTCAGTCAGACTGCTGCAGTAAGCGAAAGCCCAGTTACCGATTGTAGTAACACCTTCGGGGATGGTGATTGAGGTCAGACTGCTGCAGTTGCCGAAAGCTCCCTCTCCAATTGAAGTGACACCCTCGGGTATTGTGATAGTAGTCAGGCTGCTGCAGTAAGCGAAAGCATAGTCCCCAATTGAAGTGACACCCTCGGGTATGGTGACCTCAGTCAGACTACTGCAGT
>CAMWNL010000089.1 GCA_947175585.1 uncultured Bacteroidales bacterium
CCGCAGATTAAACAAGCAAGTGCGAAATTAGCTAAAATGTCGGAAGAACTCTTTTTTAGGCGTAGAAAAATTTAATTTTTTTCGAGGTCTAGAGTTCAGTTTCTTCTGTATATTCATTAGATCAGTTGAACTAAAGTCGTCAAAATCAACTCCTTTTGGGATGTATTGTCGAATTAGTTTGTTAGTATATTCTACAAGTCCTTTCTGCCAGGAGGCGTATGGGTCAGCAAAGTATACAACAACACCTTTGAGGGCTTTGGTTATTAACTTATGCTGAGAGAATTCAGAGCCGTTGTCAGTAGTAATCGTCAGCACACCTTCAGTACGATAGGCAAACAGCAATTTACTTACGGCATTGGCAAGTTCCTTGGCTTTCTTTCCGTGTTTGAGTCGGTGTATGATGGTATATCCGGTTGAACGTTCTACAAGTACGAGAATAGCCTGATACCCGTTTTTTCCTATAATCAGATCCATCTCCCAGTCTCCGAAACGCTTTCCATTGGCTTCCGGTGGTCTGTCTTTTATAGATATGCGACCCGGTATATTTTTGGCTGAGGCTCCTTTATATGGGTTTGACTTACGCCTGTGTCCCTTATGGCGTAAATGAAGATAGAGAGAGCCTCCATTCTCCTTATCCTCCTTAACCCACTTATAGATAGTGGTATGACTAATTCTGATGTCTTTTAACTTCAATGCTCCTGAGATTTCTTCCGGAGACCATTGATCAACCCTGATGTGCTGTAAGCATTCAAATTTAACTTTAGTCGGGATAGTGGCATTTTTTTTGACACGTTCCTGACGCTCCATAGCCATTTCATGGGCATTGTGTGCATACCCACCGCGCTTGTTTGTATTACGAGCGAGTTCACGATAAATCGTTGATTTATGTACTCCTACAGCATTAGCGATAAATTCAGCCGATTTACCGCATTGTTTATACGCAAAAATTTGCGACCTTTGTGTCGAGATTAAATGTTTGTACATGAGCAATACAAAATTAGTTAATCTTAGGGAGACTTCGGTCTCCTTTTTTTGTATTGCTTGTTTTTCTGCGTGGAAGCGCTCTTGGGGGCGGTCTCGGCCGCCCCCGCCGCTCGGGCAGCCCCTCCCGAGAGGAGTGAGCTTACTTTTTGAGGCTCAATTATCGCACTTCGGTCTTTAATTTAGCCAGTCGCCGAACTTGGAATTGACTGGAACGGTGCAGCGTTTGTCGGTGGTTCACTTGCTATTTATGAAGGCCTTACTGTCGAAGAAGCAAAAGAGGGTGGTTACGGAGGTACTCTCATTGATGGCGTAATTACATTCCCCAAAAATTCATTATTTATTTATAGCGACCAGTGGACTAAATTTGGTGGTTCTGAAGGTATGCTGTACTATGCAAATACATCAGGAATGATGAGTCTCAAAATCCCTTCAAACGAAACAACAGGAATTGAAGAGATTATTTCTGAGAATAACAACGATGCAGTATATTATAACTTGCAAGGAGTTCGCGTAGACAATCCGGTTAAGGGTAGTGTCGTTATTCGAGCAAATAACGGTAAAGCTCAGAAGATTGTGGTTAAGTGATAAATAAAAGTCATTTTATAAAAATATCGGAAACGCCTGTAATGGTGTCTCCGATATTTTTTTGACATTAAATTAAAATGATATGATGTCGAGATCCTTGGGGATTATGGCATTGCCATTGTAGAATTCGGCAGCTTCGGCGTGATATTTATTAGTTTTATCTGCCGTCTTGTCTTCGCTATGATATAAGATGAGATTTTTAACTTTTGCCTTTGCAGCATTCATCGCGACATCTTTAACTGTGAAATGATGCTTTTCATAAGGCTTGAATGTATCTCGGTCTGCGTAACGGCAGAACGCACCACAGATAAGATAATCTGCTCCTGATGCCTCATAGAGATTTCGGTCGGTCAGAGCTTCGTCTCCTAAAGATACAAATGTGGTGCCGTCGGCAAACGAGAGTCTGAAACCCATTTGACAGACATTTTCGGAACCCACATCAAAAAATCTGATTTTGCAATCTTCGATTTTATCGGTTTCAGGTGGATTAATAATATGAAGGTCGATTACTGTGTCAATTTCTGAAAAATATGATTCGAGAAATGTCAGACGGCATATCTCTATAAGAGCGTTAGCTGTCTGTTGATTGGCATATACCCTAAGTCTGTTAACTTTCGACCCGTTGAAATAGGAGTTTATCAGTACTCTGATTAACCATACCGCACCAAATATATGGTCTGTATGGGTATGACTCAATATGAGGTGAGTAATCTCAGTCGGGGCTATTCCAGCAGTATTTAAATTAGATAAAATACCATTCCCACCGCCTGCGTCGCTGAGCAGAGTAAAGGAGTTGGTGCGAACTATGTAACACGCATGATAGTTAGACACGGGCAACGCGCTTCCAGTGCCTAACATTATGATATTCCTGGTCATAAGTTATAATTTTACCTTTATGGTCTTGCCTTGACGGATGGTGTAGTCAAGTTCCTTGCCAGTAATATTGTTGTTAATTGTAATGGACAGTTTGTCAGCGGATAAGCGTCTAATATATATGTCGAAGTCGCTGTCAAAGGCACGAATGTTACGGAGTTCTGCAAATTCCCAGTCTGACGGTAATTGAGGAGTTAGTTCAAAATTATGGAGCCCGGTGGGCCGGATGCCGAATAACCCTTCTGTAATGATTCTGCAATATAGTCCGCTCTCTGCAGACAGGTGACGCTGGCTACCTTCCGGCCAAGCTTCGACAGGATAGGGCACGTGGTCGCCTAACAGGCGTCTGCGAGAAAAGTCGGAGAGTTTAGGCAATACTTCGTCGGGGTATCCTGCTTGGAGCGCTCCGCGCAATGCGTAAAGCGTGGCGCGATCCCAGAATATCGGATAGCCTTGGCATGTAAGAACTCCGTCAGCTGTGTACATCTCCGGACTGAATAGAGCTTTTACAGTCTGGTCAGCACGTTCGTTTATACCCATGACCAATGGAATACAGATCCATGACCGCAGCACATCGTTACCGTCGTAATATCTATATGTATCGTAGCCTTGGATGTTACGTCCGAAATAACTTTCGATTGACTTTCGTAGATCTTTTGCCTGTCGACTGTATGCGGCGAGTTGTTTTGAAGGTTTGCCAAGTTCTTTACCCAGAAGTGAGGCGGAAATCAATGCATCGTAATACAGAGTGGCAGTACACAGGTTTGCATCGCCGGCAGGAAAACGACCTTCGAGTTCGTCATGGTCAGACCTCACGACCCCATCTTCATTTAACTGTCGGCGGCAGTATTCCAGACACCACTCAATAAGAGACCATAACTCTTCGGCTTCAGCCTTGTCACCGCGAGCGAGTGCATAACGCGAAGCCCCATAAGCGAGCATAGCCGCGTCTCCCCGGTCTCCGGCACCATTCCAGATGTCATCACCCTCAGCGATAATCGAACTTGGAATCGGTTTGTATTCATCATTCATGAATCTGGCGTAATGGCGAAAACTGTTGAGCGCTGATTCATTTCCTATACCATAGCCTAAAAATGGGAAGAATGGGTTAATATATTCGGCTTGATCATTACACCATAGGGCGGCGTAATAGCTTTCTCCACCCGGACCGTGCATGTATCCGCCTTTGGTCTTGTATATGCTTTCGGCGCCTCGGATTTTGGCATACCGGAATTCGGTATCGATTATGTCATCAGGAGTGTTTAGGATGAGATTGTTGTCAAGTAAGTCGACAAATGCTCTACGTTTGTCGAGTTCCTTTGAAACTATGAGATTCTCTGATTGTCCACCGTCGGCTTCGTAAGCCTGAATTATCATTGCAAAGTCTCGTGATGAACCCGGATTGAGATTGAATGTGCCGCTACCGTCAACTGAAGTTTCGATAATATAAGACCCTTTAACTCCGCGTGAAGCTTCTGTGGTATAGCGATGATTGAAGTCTGGTATGATCAGGTTGAATGGCTTGTCTCCGATGTTTCGGGCGGTATAGAGTTCAATCATTGCCTGATTATTCATTGTCAGGAAGATAGTGCGTGTTAGTTCAATGATAGAACCGTCTTTCTGCCTGCTGATATCACTAACTTCCATCAAACCATTGATTCTGATGTCTTTTGTTGAGAATGACGGACACTTGTTATTGATTCGGAGCATAGACGCAATGTCAATATCGTGATTCATCATAAGACTTGCATGAGTGTCATTGGGGACAGTGCGAAGCATCGGGAATACGAGTGCGCGGTTAAGACCGAAGGTTGAATTGCTATCGAGACTCCAATATAACACTACCGCCATTCTGTCTCCACTCATCTCTACATGGTCGGAATGGGGTAACTGCTGAGTGGCGGCACTCATATTTATAACAGGTTTATCAGCCATGATTGTCCACCGGTCTTGTGCGAGCGCGCTGCCGGCAAGACCGAGAACAAATGCTAATGTGAATATACGTTTCATAATTAAGGTAAGATTGTTTTGTCAACAAAATTACCAATAATTTCCGAGCTACCTGTCAAAAACTTGTGTATATAAAAAAATGTTGCGAAATTAGCGATTAGAAATAAATAATGTTATGGATACGGATAACCAGGTTTGGCAAAAAATGATTAGTGGTGAGCGGTATGAAGCTTCTCACCCATATCTGTTGAAGAAACTTAGTGAAACACAGATTATCTTAAAGAAATTTAATGATCTTCTGCCGGGAGAAAAACAGGAAGCGAAGGATCTGATAGTTTCAATAATTGGGTCGATAGGAAGTAATTTCCGAATTAATAAACCGTTTCGCTGTGACTATGGCTGTAATATACATATAGGAGAAAACTTTTTTTCAAATTTCAATTTGACTGTATTGGACGAAGCTGAGGTCAGGATAGGGGACAATGTACTGATTGGGCCTAATGTAAGCATCTTAACAGCCTGTCATCCCCTTGAAGTAGGGGAGCGCAATAAGTGGATTGAATGGGCAGAGCCGATTGTAATTGGAAATAATGTCTGGATCGGCGGTAATGCAACAATCTTGCCGGGAGTAACTATAGGTGATAATGCAGTAATTGGTGCCGGCTCTGTAGTAACTAAAGATGTTCCGTCTGATGTTGTAGTTGGCGGAAATCCGGCACGTGTAATTAAAACGATAAAAAATTAATTATAATGAGAAAACTATTTACATTGATATCTTTATTCACTGCATTTATGATGACTGCAAATCCTCCGGCAGTAGAGTTAAAACTATGGTCGGATGGAGCTCCAAATTCTAATGGGCTCACTCCGGAAAATGAATCAGGCGAACCATCTTTTATCATGGGGATATCCGAACCGATACTATATGTCTATCCGGCATCCAATCCTAATGGGACTGCGATAATAATGCTTCCCGGAGGAGCATATATGGGTGTAGCGATGGAGCATGAGGGTCATGATATGGCCGATTGGTTCAATACAATGGGTGTAACTTATGCAGTGCTCAAATACAGAATGCCCAACGGACACTCGGAGGTATCGCTTAGTGATGCGGAGCAGGCAGTGAGATTGATGTCTGAGCATGCCGGCGAGTGGGGCATTAATCCGCAGTCAATCGGTATCATGGGCGCTTCTGCAGGCGGTCATCTTGCTACTACGTTGGCTACTCATTACTCGTCTGAGACTACCCGTCCTGCGTTTCAAGTATTATTTTATCCTGTTGTCAGTATGCAGGATGATATCACTCACTTTGGCTCGCGCGAAGCATTGTTAGGCAAATCATTTACAAAAGCAGATATTGATAATTTTAGTAATGAGCTTCAGGTCAATGCAAACACTCCTAAGGCATTCATAATGGTATCAGCTGATGATAATACTGTGCCGTTAGCTCATACATTGCGCTATGTTCAGGCTCTTACTGACGCCGGTGTTCACTCGGCGGTGCATATATACCCTGTTGGAGGGCATGGCTGGGGATTTCATGACAGTTTCCCATACAAAAACAACTGGACTGCCGAATTACGTGATTGGTTGATTAGAGAAGTCTTTACACCTGTAACCAAAAATGACTGAACATAGCTTTAATTTGGCTTATTTAACAACACTGTCATATAAATTACCCTGAAAATATCGTTAAATTTGTTGGATTTTTAATGATATACTTTAAAGTTTAGATAATGAAAAAACTACTTATAGCTATAGCAGTCTGTATTATTGGGACAATGCAGACAATATCGGCTCAACAGCCTGAGCGTCTATTCCCGTATCCCGAACCACCCGAGGATATGACTAATTTATACGAGAGATGTAATTATCTTGTCTATAAATTCTGGGATCAATGTGATATTAAATCGGCATTTTCAAAGAAAGCTAAATTGAATGCGGCTTTCGGAGATTGGCTCAGTTTTATGCCTTATGCGGCAGCCGACACTGTTTATCTTGCAATAGAAAATTTTCATAAATCATTCAAAAAATCAGGTGAGCAGTCTCTGGCAATTGCCAAGATGGCAGAAAGCTGGCTCTACTCTGATAGTGCATCTTATCGTTCGGATGAATTATACAGTCGTTTTGTAGATGAAGCTGTGTCTAATAAGAAAATTCCCGGTGCAGACCGTCAATATTTCCAGGCTCAGAAACTGATACTTGATAACAGCAGTGTGGGTAAAGTTGTGCCTGATATCGAACTTACAAAAGCAGACGGTTCAAAAACAAGTTTTTATGCAGATTCGGCCGATTATACCCTACTGTTTGTCTATGAGGATGATTGTCTTGACTGTAATTTTGCCAGAGTCCGTCTGTCGGCAGATATGGTTTTAAACCAGCTTAATGATGCGGGCATTGTGAGAATTATCAGTCTATATGCCGGAGAGCCTGACGCGGCATTTGCCACAGCTGTAACACCATTCTCCGAAT
>CAMWNL010000090.1 GCA_947175585.1 uncultured Bacteroidales bacterium
CTATTATTTTTAACCCATATTATTAAACAGAAATGAACTGGATTGTTGAGACACTAAGAAATAATCCGTCACTGGCGGTGTTTCTGACCATTGGCATAGGCTTTTTAGTCGGTCAGTTAAAGTATAAATCATTTTCATTAGGGACTGTGACGTCAGTGCTTTTGGTCGGAGTTGCCGTAGGACAGCTTGATATTCCGATCCCGGGTCCCCTTAAAGACGTGTTCTTCCTTCTATTCCTGTTTTCAATTGGCTATAGCGTAGGTCCTCAGTTTTTTTCTGCGTTAAGAGGTGACGGAATAAAGCAGGTGGTGTTTGCCGTTGTTGTCTGCGTTTTATGTCTGTTAGTGACATGGGGCGTAGCTGAAATGATGGGTTACAGCATAGGCGAATCACTCGGTCTGCTCGCCGGCGCCCAAACAATGTCGGCTATAATCGGAGTGGGAACAGACACACTTAACACACTTTCGGTATCAGAAGAGACCAAGCAGGCATGGATCGCAGTTATGCCCGTATGCTACGCCGTAACTTATGTGTTCGGTACAATCGGCTCAGCCTATATCCTCGCAAATCTTGGTCCGGTATTGCTCGGTGGTTTAAAGAAAGTTAAAGCTGAGACCGCAGAACTTGAAAAGAAACTCAATCAGGGTTCAGCGAATTCTGATCCCAATTATCTGAAGGCTCTGCGTCCGGTGGCGTTCAGAGCATATAAAGTTGATGCCGACTTTTTCAATGAACCAAAGACGGTGACAGAGATTGAGCAATATCTTGAAGGCGAAGGACGCAGATTGTTTGTAGAGCGAGTGCGTATCGACGGTAAGATTGTTGAAGTCACACCTGATTTAAAAATTTCGAAGGGTGATGAAATCGTGCTCAGCGGACGCCGTGAATTTATTATCGGCGACGAACAATGGGTCGGATCTGAAGTTATGGACTCGGAATTGCTTGATTTTCCTGCCGAGCAGCTTGACGTCACTGTTGCTTCAAAGGCTGTTGCCGGCAAGACCGTCGATCAACTGAGGTCTATGAAATTTATGTATGGAGTCTCTATAAAGAGCATTACACGCGGCGGTGTCGCTATGCCTGTACTCGCTCAGTTTAAGCTTCAACGCGGCGATATAATCACTATAATAGGCCTCGCGCGTGAAGTGAACGACGCAGCTCCGCAAATCGGTTACGCTGACCGTAAATCAACCAAATCTGACCTTGTGTTTGTCGGTCTGGGAATATTTATCGGCGGACTGCTTGGAGCAATGGCAATACACATAGGTGGTGTGCCAATCAGTCTCAGCACCAGTGGCGGTGCACTTATCGCAGGCCTTGTATTCGGATGGCTGCGTTCGAAACATCCCACATTCGGCCGCATACCGTCTCCTGCTGTATGGCTGATGGATAATCTCGGTTTGAATATGTTTATCGCGGTAATCGGTATTACTTCAGGCCCGTCGTTTGTGAGCGGTCTGAAAGAGGTTGGTCCGATGATGTTCCTGATGGGTGTAATCTGTACATCTGTTCCTCTTATTCTATCTATGATTATCGGTAAGAAGATATTTAAATTTCCGGCAGCTATTAATCTCGGTTGTTGTGCCGGTAGCCGCACAACAACGGCTTCACTCGGAGCGATCCAGGACTCTCTTGGAAGCACTATACCTGCTATGGGTTACACTGTAACCTATGCAATCGGCAATACGCTGTTAATTCTATGGGGTGTAGTCATAGTGTTATTAATGAGCTGATGACAAATAATGGCAAGAACAAAAATAAGCAGATTTCCGTTTAGGGAATCTGCTTATTTTGTTCATGATGTATGACTTGTGAGTAATCGTTTACTCCGAGAGTTCTGAGCGGTATCGGTAGTTATTGCGGAGAGTTTCAAACGCTGATGGATCGTTTTTGAGTGCGATCGTATCGACAAGCGGATTGTAGCTTTCGGCGATGGTAAGCGGCTTGACTGTACGTGCGACAGCTTTAGGAGTGGCGGCCGAGGTTGTAACACGAGGGAGGTAGAAGAAAGTTGTAATGGCATCAAGTATCATCTGAGTGGCCCTCACTTTCCCGTCATGAGAGTAACCGGCTATATGAGGCGTAGCGATAGCTGCGCGTTTGAGCAGTTCAAGAGAAATATCAGGCTCACCTTCCCAGCAATCCACAACAGCGGCACTAACCCAACCATTATCTATCGCACGGATAAGAGCATCTGTGTCACAGATAGCTCCACGCGCACTATTGATTATTACCGGGCTACGCCTAAGCGATGCAAAGAAATTGTCGTCGGCGATGTGATAAGTAGCATCATCCCCTTCCCGAATCAACGGTGTATGGAATGTGATAATATCAGCTTTTTCTGCAATCTCTGCAAGAGAAGACCATTGGTCGCCACCTTCGGCACGCATGCGCGGAGGATCGCAAACCATTACATTCATGCCAAGACCTTTTGCCCATCGCTCAACAATGGAGCCAACATGTCCAACACCTACAATACCGATTGTATATTGATTAAGCGGACGGTTAGCGACCTGCATAATTGATCCGAAAACATATTGGGCTACTGCCGGAGCGTTGCATCCGGGAGCATTGATTACTGTAATGCCGTTGGCTTCGCACCATTGAGAATCAATGTGGTCTGTGCCTATGGTCGCCGTTCCGATAAAGCGGCATTTTGACTTTGCAAGCAGGGCGGCGTCGCAGTGAGTGCGTGTGCGCACAATGAGCGCATCAGCATCTTTCACAGTGGCCGGTGTAAATTCATCGGCCGCAAGGTATGTGATATTTGCGTAAGGCTCAAGAAGTCCGGCTATAAACGGTACATTTCGCTCTATGACGAAATTCAGACGAAAATTCTCCATATATAGATTGCGTAATAAATTGTTGTAATTGCTGATATAACAATCCAATTACGCTGACTGTTGCGGATTACGAACAAATGACCGAGGAAAAAGGCCGTGCAGCAGTTAAGCAGAGTCAGATATGTTATGAAGTTGGTAAAGTCGACAGCCATTGCAATGACGGTTGCTGCGGCAACGAGCTGGAGCAAGCCGTTGCATGCGCGTGTACGTGCATTATACGTTATGAGTTTAAGCAAGCTAAGCAGGTAGGCGGCCAATGCAAGAAGAACCGTCAGAGCCACTGTGACGACAATAATGATGGTGTCGAGTGTTATCGATGCATCAATAAAATTAATGGAGTGAGGGATATGGACATCCTGAGGGGAGATTATACCGGCTCCAAACAGTATCCACCAGGGGGTGATTGTGCCCAGAATTGCGGCGATGAATGTGCGCAATGTCAAGATTCGCATCTGTGCACAGGCAATCAAAAACACAGGAAGAAAGACAGCGAAGCCATATTGCACAGTTACAGCCCCCGACAAAAGAAAGAAGGCAAGAAAGACCCTGCGACGCGCTGTCGGTAAGTCAAATGTACTGAACATCAGAGTCATCACCCCAATAACTATAAACCCCATAACTGAAGATGAACATAGCTGTGAAGTGATTTCAGGCGTAGCGGTCTGTAAGATTATAAAGAAATAAGCATAGACGAGAGTAATCGTACGCGGGATATTATAGGTCTTGTTGATAAAAATCATCATGGTCATTATGGCAATAACAAGACCAATATTGACCCACATGGATATAAATGGGTCTGCAATCCACTCATTAGGCGATGGGAACAGAGTGCCGCTGTCGTCGGCAATCCGGTTGACTGCTCCGTCAAACAAGGCATACGCGGCTGTAGCGATCATGGCCGTAACGGCCGCAATCAACACTCCGCGCAAGTGAAATGCCCTGGTGACGACAGCTGAGTTCAATGCAATCAGTTCATGAGATCGCGTCCGATGTCGCGACGGAAGTATTTGCCGTCAAAATTAAATTCCTCAACGGCTTTGTAGCTTTTGGCAAGTGCATCGGCTATGGATTGTCCATAAGAGGTCGCAGCTATCACGCGACCACCTGAAGTAAGAAGGTGGCCTTCTGCGTCGCGCTTAGTGCCGGCGTGGAAGAGTATACTCTCGGCCGGATTGAGATTGCCGGTTATTTCAAGTCCTTTAGGATAGGAACCGGGATAACCACCGGAAACAGCCATAACTGTTACGGCTGTGCGCGGATCCTGTTCGGCCGGAATATCGGCGAGATTGCCTTTGGCTGCACCTTCGAGCAAATCCACAATGTCAGAAGCGATTCGCGGCATAACGACCTCTGTCTCCGGATCGCCCATGCGCACGTTGTATTCAATAACCATAGGTTCACCACCGACATTGATAAGACCGAGGAAAATGAATCCGCGGTAAACGATGCCTTCATCCTTAAGACCTCGTACAGTTGGCAGAATGATACGTTCTTCGACCTTCTGCATAAATTCTTTGTCTGCAAATGGTACAGGGCTGACAGCACCCATGCCTCCGGTATTGAGACCGGTATCGCCCTCGCCGATACGCTTGTAGTCTTTTGCAACAGAAGAGTATACTCTCGGCCGGATTGAGATTGCCGGTTATTTCAAGTCCTTTAGGATAGGAACCGGGATAACCACCGGAAACAGCCATAACTGTTACGGCTGTGCGCGGATCCTGTTCGGCCGGAATATCGGCGAGATTGCCTTTGGCTGCACCTTCGAGCAAATCCACAATGTCAGAAGCGATTCGCGGCATAACGACCTCTGTCTCCGGATCGCCCATGCGCACGTTGTATTCAATAACCATAGGTTCACCACCGACATTGATAAGACCGAGGAAAATGAATCCGCGGTAAACGATGCCTTCATCCTTAAGACCTCGTACAGTTGGCAGAATGATACGTTCTTCGACCTTCTGCATAAATTCTTTGTCTGCAAATGGTACAGGGCTGACAGCACCCATGCCTCCGGTATTGAGACCGGTATCGCCCTCGCCGATACGCTTGTAGTCTTTTGCAACAGGAAGGATGCGGTAACCGCCGTTTCCGTCGCTGAGTACAAATACAGAGCACTCTATGCCACTCAGAAATTCCTCGATTACAACGGTTGCAGACGAAGCGCCAAACATGCCTCCAAGCATATCAGCGAGGGCTTTTTTCGCTTCGTCAAGATTGTCAATAATCAACACACCTTTTCCGGCGGCCAGACCGTCGGCTTTAAGAACATAAGGCGCTTTGAGAGATTCAAGGAATTTCTGACCTTCAGCGAGGCGGTCAGCGGTAAAACTCTCATAACGGGCAGTCGGGATAGAGTGACGAACCATAAACTGCTTGGCGAAATCCTTGCTCCCTTCAAGCGCGGCGCCAGCCTTTGACGGGCCAACTACAAGCACAGGTTCATCGGCAAAATAATCGTAAATACCGGCCACGAGCGGATCCTCATTACCCACAACTATCATGTCAATAGAGTTATCAGCGACAAAGCGCTTGATAGCATCGAAATCGAGAGGCGACATGTCTACATTTGTGCCGTAGGCATCAGTGCCGCCGTTGCCCGGGGCAATATAGAGATGAGCAGTGCGGTCACTCTGAGCGATTTTCCATGCGAGGGCAGACTCACGGCCGCCTGAACCTAAAAGGAGTATGTTGAGTTTTGACATGATGAAATGGGTAGGGAGGTTATTAAAATTTTGTAGTAGTAGGATTCAGTTATTTTTCGTCGTTGTTATCGGCATCTCTTTTTTTCCAACCGCGTGAACGCATAAGAGGTCCGTTTTGCGGCGGAAGCGATGGTTTTTTAGAGCCAATAGCTCTTAGCGCATAAGGATTGCGGCGCACTGCAAAGGGATTTTCGGCACCGGGCTGACGCTCATCCTTTTTCGAGTCAAATTTTTCGGGACGACGGTCTCCGAATTTCTTATCACTAAATTTGCGGTCACCAAATTTTCTATCCGAAGGACGGCAGTCGCGATCAAACGGGCGACGGTCTGAACGATCACGCTCACGACGGTTCTCTCGCGGTTTTTCTTCAGGTTTTGACTCTTTGAGTTTGCCGCCGGCCGCCATAAATGATTTTTTATCGCCGTCAAAAATGACGTATTCGCGGAGTTCACATTCAAGAGAACCATTATATAAGGGTATCTTTTCAGAAGCAGAGAGACCAATTTTACGGAAGTATTCGTCTCGATATCCGATGATCCATGCGTTGTAACCGGTGAAGACATGTTTGAGTTTGGAGCCGATAGTCTCGTAAAGAGCATCCATGTCCGGAGCGCTGATGCGTTCGCCGTAAGGCGGATTTGTTACGACAACTCCCGCCGGTTGTGGAGCCTCAGTCCATTTTGACAGAGGTTTGACACTGAGATCGACATATTTCGCTACCCCTGCGCTCTTGAGGTTAGACTCTGCGATGGCTATTGCTTTGGGTGAAATGTCAGAACCTACAATCTTACACTCTACCGGACGTTCGCCGCTCTCGTCGTTGTAGAGGCGGTCAAATAATTCAGAATCGAAGTCTTTCCAATGCTCGAACGCAAACCCTTTGCGGTAGATGCCGGGATTGATGTTTGCAGCGATAAGAGCCGCTTCGACAAGGAAAGTGCCGGAGCCGCACATAGGGTCTACAAATGACCCCTCGCCACGCCATCCGCTGAGCAAAATGATGCCGGCGGCAAGAACTTCGTTAATAGGAGCCTCGGTCTGAGCTACGCGGTAACCACGTTTGTGAAGGGATTCGCCCGATGAGTCAAGAGAGAGAGTCACCTCAGTGCCAGATATGTGCACATTGATCATTACGTCGGCATCCTGAAGTCTCACGCCCGGACGTTTATCTGCGCCATATCTGTCTTTGAACCAGTCAACAATTGCGTCTTTTATGCGATATGTGACATAACGGGAGTGGGTAAACTCAGCGCTGTATGCTGTTGTGTCGATAGAAAAAGTCTTGTCGAGACTCATTATTGATGA
>CAMWNL010000091.1 GCA_947175585.1 uncultured Bacteroidales bacterium
GCTCAACCCGGACTACTATCAGGACTATGCCACCTATTTCGCATTATGGATTAAAGCCTTCAATAAAGAGGGCATCAATATCTATGCGATGACTCCTCAGAACGAACCCCTCAACCGCGGCAACTCGGCTTCAATGTTCATGGGATGGGAAGAGCAGCGCGACTTTGTGAAGACCGCTCTCGGTCCGAAATTCAAAGCCGAAGGCATCGACACCAAGATTTATGTATTTGACCATAACTACAACTACGATAATCTTGCAGACCAGCAAGGATATCCCACAAAGATATACGCTGACGAAGAGGCTTCGAAATATATCGCCGGAGCTGCATACCACAACTATGGCGGCAACCTCAACGAACTCAACGCAATCCATGATGCAAATCCTGACAAAGAACTCGTTTTCAGCGAGTCGACAGCCGGAGATTGGAACGACGGAGCTAATCTGTCAGCTCGTCTGATTGACGATATGGAGCAGATTACGCTCGGCACTGTCAACCGTTGGTGCCGTGGTGCAATCATCTGGAATCTCATGCTTGATTCTAAGCGTGGTCCCAACCGTCCCGGTGGCTGCACTAACGGTTTTGGTGCGGTCGATATCTCAGATGACTTCAAAACTATCCGCCGCAACTCCTTCTATTATATAATGGCTCAGATGTCGGCAGGCGTCAAACCGGGCGCTGTGCGCATAGCCACCACCGGTTTCACCACCGCCGGCCTGACTTATACAGCCTTCCTCAATCCTGACAACAGTTATGCTATCGTCCTCTGTAATCGCAAATCAGATGAAGTGAAAGCGACTGTCGACGACGGCACTCATCATTTCCCAGTCACCGTGCCAGGCAACGGCATAATCACTCTGACCTGGAAATAAAAATCTTAAACAGATCTAAACGAAAACTAAAATGAAATATATAAAATCACTCAGCATAGCCCTCGCAGCAGCATCTCTGTTCACGGCGTGTAACGATGATGATGTAAAGGCTCCCGGAAATCCCGTAATGGATGTGACCGGCAACATCGGCTCCGCATATTTCGGTGATAGCCTTTCATTTGTGGTTAAGGCAACCGATGAGCAAGTACCCCTGTCGACTATTCATGCCGAACTCTATTTCGGCGATGAAATGGTCAGCGAAAAAGTCATTCGCACCAAAGTCAGCGGTCAGGACTACGAGACTAAGATATTCGTTCCTTATTATGCTAATATTCCCGACGGCAGAGCGCGTCTGCGTCTCACCTTGCAGAACATCCATTTCACTACCAAGGAACTCACCTACGAAGTCTCCATCTCTCATGCCGATTATCCTTCGCTTACATTCGTCACTGAAAACGGCGAAGAGTATACAATGAACCGTACCGCCCAACATGAATACTCGATGACAGATCGCTTCCCTTCAGAAATGCGTGGTGTCATAGTCGCTCCCGCGATGGGTGAGCACGGCAATCAGATCACATTCGGTTATGAAAACAGCGAGATCAAACCGTTTGTAGATAGTGCGATTCCCTTCTCAAATTCAACACCCGGTCGCTACACAATCAGTTTCAACACCTTCACACTCGAAGGCTCTCCCTTCGTCGTTATGTCGCTCAACGGCGAGAAACTCCAGGCTATCGATGAGACAACAATGAGCATTGACATGGATCTCGCCAAAGGTGACAGACTTGCACCTGACGGTTTCCCCAACTACAACGACTGGTGGATCAATCCAGACTTCTTCACCAAGAACGAAGACGGTTCGCTGACGTTCAACGCTTATGATGGCAAATATCGCATCATCGCTGATCTCCGTCGCCAGTATATGCGTGTATATAAACTTAATGGCAACGATCCTGCCACTCTCAACGAAGACGGCACAGGCGCACTTTGGATTATCGGTCAAGGCATCGGCCAACCCTCCCTGTCTAACGAAGTAGGCTGGACTACTGAAAACGCACTCTGCATGGCCCCCACAGGTGAAAAGACTTATCAGATTACCGTTGTAGGCGGCAAAACCGTTTCTGTCGACAATATTAATTTCAAATTCTTCGGACAAATGAACTGGGGCGTCGAACTCACCGGCGCAGATCTCGTCTCGAAATCTGATCTTATAGGTGTCGGCACCGGTGACAACGGTCATGACAACGGCAACCTCTTCCTGCAAGACGGAGTAGTGCTTCAGGATAACGGTGTCTATGTAATCACGGTTGACCTTACTCAGGGTATCCACGACGCGATTATGACAGTCAACTACAACGGTGAACAGCAGTTTGAGGAAAAACCGATCTATCTCAACGGTCAGAAAATGGATACTTCAGACAACGCTATGTACTCTACAGTCATAAAACTCGACCAGTCTTCAAAAATCAATTTCCGCGAATTTTCGTCACTCGATGCACTTTACTATGATCCCGACTTCTTCTATTTTGATGAAGACGCTTATGATATAACGTTCCTTCCGATTTCAGGTTTCTACAATGTAAAACTTGACAAACTCAATGCCACATTGTCGGCTCAACGCGTTAACGAAGACGGTTCTGAAATCACTCTTCAGTCTGATGGCTCCGGCGCGATCTGGCTCATGGGTTGGGGCGTAGGTTCTCCCTCTCAGAACAGTCAGTTTGGTTGGAATCCCGGTCAGGCCTATCAGCTGGCTCAGGTGTCTCCGGGTATCTACAGTTTCACCGGTACTGCCGGTCCTGAAGTCGGCTCTGTTGACGGCGACCGCTTCCGCGCTGACTATCTATCATTCAAATTCTTCCATCAGAACGGTTGGGGAGGCGAATTCGGCGAAGGCGCCCTGAAGATGGTCGGCGAGACTGACAAGCTCCTTAAAAATACCGGTAACTTCGAGTTAGCCGATGGTGCCACCCTCGAAAGCGGTGCTACCTACCGCATGACTGTTGATCTTACCGGCGGTATCGAAAACGGCACCATCTCATTGGTCAAGCTCTAATATATCAATCACAATCCAATAGGTTAAAACAGGTAGAATGTGAAGGGGCTTCGGAATATCATCTTTTTCGGAGCCCCTTTTTAAAATCAAAATTATGAAAAAACTCATTTCATCACTCGCTGTCTGCATTTCGCTATCTGCAACTGCGCTTACTCCGGCATACCTTGATGACAGTCTCCCTATCGAAGACCGCGTCGAGGACGCTTTGTCACGAATGACACTCCGCGAAAAAATCAACATCATTCACGCTCAGTCGAAATTCAGTGCTCCGGGCGTGCCACGTCTCGGAATACCCGAAATTTGGTGTACCGATGGACCGATGGGTGTTCGCCCCGAAGTACTTTGGGACGAATGGGATCAGGCTAAATGGACTAATGACTCCTGCACAGCTTTCCCCTCACTCACCGCTCTCGCCGCGACATGGAATCCTGATATGGCTGAACTTTACGGTAAAAGTATTGGGGCAGAAGCCCGTTTCCGCAACAAAAGTGTTATTCTCGGTCCCGGCATAAACATATACCGCACACCGCTCAATGGACGTAACTTCGAGTATATGGGAGAGGACCCATATCTGATCTCTCAGATGGTAGTTCCCTATGTCCACGGTGTCCAGAGCAATGGAGTGGCGGCTTGTGTAAAACATTTCGCTCTTAATAACAACGAGGTCAACCGCCACACGTCTAACCCCATTGTTGATGACCGCACACTTTATGAAATCTATCTCCCCGGTTTCCGTGCTGCCGCGCAGGAAGGCGAAGCCTGGTCGTTTATGGGTGGCTACAATCTTTTCCGTGGCGAACACGCCAGCTATAATCCAATTTTGATGAATCAGATCCTTAAAGGTGAATGGGATTGGGACGGCGCCGTAATTTCTGACTGGGGAGCGGTCCACGACACAAAGACAGCTGTCAGCGGCGGTCTCGACATGGAGTTCGGTTCATGGACCAACGGTCTCACAAACGGTCAGTCCAACGCTTACGACAACTATTTTCTCGCCGACCCATATTATAATGGTATTGTTGACGGAACATATAGCACTGACGAACTCGATGACAAAGTGCGCCGAGTGCTCCGTCTGACTTTCCGCACAGCTATGGATCGCAACCGCCCGTTCGGCGCCATGGGCTCGGACGAACATGTCGCAGCTTGTCGCGAAGTCGGTGAAGAGGGCGTGGTTTTGCTCCAGAACCGTGGTGACATACTTCCTATCGACCTTTCCAAAGTTAATAAAATAGCCGTAATCGGCGAAAACGCAATAAAGATGATGACCGTAGGCGGCGGCTCATCTTCTCTGAAAGCTCGTTATGAAGTCACTCCGCTTGACGGCCTCCGCAACCGTGTCGGCGACAAGGCTGAGATTATCTATGCTCGCGGCTATGTCGGTGATCCGACCGGCGAGTACAACGGTGTAGTTACCGGTCAGAATCTTGATGACCCTCGTTCTCCAGAAGAGCTGCGCGATGAAGCTATCAAAATCGCACGCGATGCTGACGTTGTTCTTTTCTTCGGCGGTTTGAACAAAAGTAATCATCAGGACTGCGAAGACACCGACCGCGAATCCATGGCTCTCCCCTATGGTCAGGACGAATTGATCGAAGCTCTTGCAGCTGCAAATCCCAATCTTTGCGTAATCAATATCAGCGGCACCGGTGTGGCTATGCCCTGGACTGACAAAGTACCGGCCATTATGCAGGCATGGTATCTCGGCAATGAGACAGGCAACGCTCTGGCGTCACTGCTGACAGGCGATGTTAACCCGAGTGGTAAACTTCCCTACACATATTACGCTTCGCTCGATCAGGTCGGAGCTCATAAACTCGGTGAATATCCCGGTCATCCGGGAGTAGACGAACTCGGCAATGAGGTCTTCGACATGCCCTACAACGAGGGTATCTTCGTCGGTTATCGCTTCACCGATAAAAACAAACTCAAACCGACTTTCCCATTCGGTCACGGTCTCAGTTACACAACTTTTGACTACGGTAAAGCGTCAATCAACAAGACCGAGGGAACAGCTGACGATACATTTACAGTCACCGTGCCGGTCACAAATTCAGGCAACCGCGAAGGCAAGGAGATTGTCCAGCTTTACATCTCTGACCTGAAGTCATCTGTTGACCGTCCTGTCAAAGAACTTAAGGGATTCAAAAAAGTTTCACTCGCTCCCGGCGAGACAACTGATGTAACGTTCGAAATCAAACGTGATGCTCTTAGCTTCTTCGATGCAGACCGACATGAATGGATTTGTGAACCCGGTAGCTTCGAAGCGCTCGTAGGATCTTCGTCTGCCGACATTCGCTCTAAAGTTCGTTTTAACATCAAAAATTCAAAATGACGTTTAACTTCACCCCTAACGCCAAAGCAAGCGCAGAGACCCGAAAATTCGTGTCTCTGCTGCTTGCCTTTTGTTTTTCAGTCTCTTTATCCGCTTCGCGCCGGATTATTTCGCTAAATAATGGTTGGTCGTTCAGTCGCCCGTCAGACACGACTTATGTCAATGTAAATCTGCCGCATTGTTTCAGTACAGACGCCTACATTACTCGCGACTATTATCGCGGCTCAGGCGAGTACAATAAAAAATTAGTCATTCCGACCGAAATCAGCGGCGAAAAAATTTATTTGAAACTTGACGGAGCCGCCACAAAATCGACTGTTTCAATTGACGGTGAGCCTGTGTCAACGCATATCGGAGCATACTCACCTCACTTGGCAGATATTACACCGTTCCTTAAACCTCAACATATACAAGACTTATCCATCGTTGTTGACAACTCGGATAAGGATATACCGCCCTACTCTGCCGACTTTACCTTTATGGGCGGTCTATACCGCGATGCGTGGCTGATAGCTATGCCTCCCGTCCACATGGATATCGTCAACGGTCCGGACTGCGGTTTCAAAGTAACTACCATACAAAATAATAATGGTGATTGGGATCTGAATGTATCAAGTTCTATAATCAACACGACCACCTCTAAAAACAAACTTACACTACAGTGCCTTCTGATAGATTCCGAAAATAACATTATCGGCTCTGTCAATCGACAGATCAACTCCCGTCCTGAATCGACCACTGACTGCGAATTGACAATTAAGGGCATAAAAAACATCCGGCTCTGGTCTCCCGAACACCCTAATCTATACACTGTGAGATTATCTGTCAGCGATGATGGCGGAGAGATTGACACCTCAGAAACATACACTGCTTTCCGTACCTTCGGCTTTGACTCCGATAATCGTTTTATACTTAACGGCAAGCCATATAAATTGAGAGGTATGTGCCGTCATCAGGATCAATTTCCGATGGGTATAGCCTTGAGCGATGACCAGCATCGCCGGGATATGAAGCTTATTAAAGATGCCGGCACCAATTTCATACGCATCAGTCATTATCCCCAGGATGATGCTATCCTCGAAATGTGTGATCGTCTCGGCCTTATAGTCTGGGAAGAAATACCGGTAATCGACTTTGTTCCCGAAAGTTCTGCTTTTGACGACAACTGCGAATCAATGCTCCGCGACATGATTCGCTCCCACTATAATCACCCGTCTATTGCTATGTGGGGTTACATGAATGAAATACTGCTACGAGCACCGGGAGAAAATCGCGAAAAAACTTTTGACCGCACCCTTCAGCTCGCCGATCGCCTGGAAAGAGCGCTCAGAGAAGAAGATCCAAACCGCTTGTCCACTATGGCTTTTCACGGCAGCGATGTATATCATGATGCCGCCCTGACTGATATAACCGACATAAAAGGATGGAATCTTTATCAGGGATGGTATGGCGGAAAGCTCAATGATTTTGAAGCTTTTCTTTCACGTCAGCACCATGAGCATCCTGACAATCGCATTATCGTAAGCGATTATGGAGCCGGTTCGGACTTGAGATTACACTCGTTGACTCCCCAACCGTTTGAC
>CAMWNL010000092.1 GCA_947175585.1 uncultured Bacteroidales bacterium
GATTCTAAGAAGATGGCAAAGAAAGCAAAAGGTAATCGCGTTCAGGTCATCCTCGAATGCACCGAACATAAGGCAAGTGGTATGCCCGGTACTTCGCGCTACATCACTACCAAAAACCGTAAGAATACAACAGAGAGACTTGAGCTTAAGAAATACAACCCCATCCTTAAGCGTGTAACCGTTCACAAAGAAATCAAATAACAACTGAGATATGGCAAAGAAAACCGTCGCATCACTTCAGAAAGGTGAAGGCCGCACCTATAGCAAGGTAATCAAAATGGTCAAGTCACCCAAAACAGGCGCTTATATCTTCAAAGAAGAAATGATGCCTAACGAAGCTGTGAAAGACGCCCTCAAGTAATCGTCTATTTCACTTGCTACATAACTTTTTCAGGCTGCTGTCTGCGTTTTTAACGTGGCGGCAGTCTTTTTTTATAACGCTATTACAGTCTTTTCACATAAGTAAGCTTCTATAGAAACTATTCAGTGGATGAATCTAATTGATTTTCAGCGAAATGTAGTGGCGCACCCCGGTGCGCCCGGGTAAATAGCGCTGCATTTATCAGGCCGAAGATTGATATAGGCTAACTGTTGAAACTTACTTATCATTTTCGTCAGGCACTATTGCATTTCACAAAGATATAGACTATCTTTGTCTTAAATAAATTATTTAACTGTCATTAAATCGTCAACTTCATAATGACCGCCAATATATCTCCTGAAAAGGCCGCCATACGCCATAGACGCGCTCGTGCGATAGTCAAGTGGCTATGGGTTTCATTTGCGGCTATCATCATACTGATCACTTTGTTCTTTATTATGGCATATAACGGCATGATCGGATATATGCCCCCGATCGAAGACCTTAAAAACCCTCAGGATAAATTTGCATCTGTCATCTATACGTCAGATGGCGCTGAGTTAGGTCGATATTTCCGTAATACCGGCAATAGGGTGTACGCCGACTTCGACGAGATCTCTCCGGCTGTCGTCGATGCTTTGATTGCGACTGAAGACGCGCGTTTCGAAGACCACTCGGGTATCGACGTGAGAGCTTTGTTCCGCGTAGCGTTCAAGACACTGTTGATGGGAAAGCGTAACGCTGGAGGCGGCTCGACAATAACTCAGCAGCTCGCCAAGCAGCTCTACACTCCTCCGTCTGACGGTCTTTTGGATCGTGCGATGCAGAAGCCCGTGGAGTGGATGATCGCTATCAAGCTCGAACGCTTCTACTCTAAAGAGGAAATCCTCAAAATGTATCTCAATCAATTTGACTTCCTTTATAATGCCGTCGGTATCAAGTCGGCTGCAAAAGTCTATTTCAACAAGGACGCCGCCGATCTCAATATCCCCGAGGCCGCGACACTTGTCGGCATGGTTAAGAATCCCTCCTATTTTAACCCTGTCCGTCATCCTGAGCGAGCGCTCGCCCGTCGCAATGTGGTCCTTGACCAGATGCGTAAGGCTGATATGATAACTGAAGCAGAGTATGAATCGTTGTGTTCGGAGCCGCTTGACCTTGATTTCCACCGTGTCGACCACAAAGAGGGACTTGCGCCATATTTCCGAGAGGAGTTGCGCCGTTACCTAACAGCCAAGAAACCCGTGAGATCCACTTATCCGGAGTGGGATCAGCAGCGCTTTGTCGATGACTCGATCGCTTGGGCTAATAATCCGCTCTACGGTTGGGTCGAAAAGAACCCCAAGCCCGACGGCACGAAATATGATATCTATAATGACGGTCTGAAAATCTATTCTACGATTGACTCCCGTATGCAGACCTACGCCGAGCAGTCTGTCAACGAGCACATGAGAGATCTGCAGAATAACTTCTTTAAGGAAAAACGTAACTCGCCGACCGCTCCTTACACTTCAAATCCGGCGGAGCTTACAGCCGATATGCGCAAGAAGCTTATCGACAATGCAATCCGCCAGAGCGAACGTACCCGTATCAGCCGTCTCAACGGCATGACTGATGAGCAGATCCGTTTGCAGTTTGACCAACCGACCGAGATGACTGTATTCAGCTATGAAGGTCCGGTCGACACTGTTATGACACCTTTGGACTCTATCCTCTACACCAAGAGTTTCCTTCGCACAGGTTTTATGACTATGGATCCGCGCACAGGCTATGTCAAGTCTTATGTCGGCGGCCCTGATTTCCGTTTCTTCCAGTATGACATGGTTTCAACCGGCCGTCGCCAGGTTGGTTCAACGGTCAAGCCGTTCCTCTACACCTATGCGATGGAATCGGATTTCACGCCTTGTGACGAACTGCTCAACGCTCAGCCCACTTATCTCGACGAGAGTGGCCGCCCGTGGTCTCCTAACAACACGAGTAAGGCTCGCGTAGGCGAGATGGTCGATCTCCGCTGGGCGCTGACTAACTCCAATAACTGGATATCTGCCCGACTGATGGCTCAACTCAGTCCGGCCGAACTCGTAAAACGCATGCACAGCTATGGCATCACCAACTCTCTGCCTGCCGTGATGTCGCTCTGTCTCGGACCGTGTGAGGTCTCTGTCAAGGAAATGGTCACTGCTTACAGTGCCTTTGCCAATAAAGGTATGCGTGCTGATCCGGTATTTGTCACTGCTATCGCTGATGCCAACGGCAATATTATCTCAGATTTCTCTCCGACCCAGACCGAAGTGATTACCGAGAAAGGTTATTATAAAATACTCTCGATGCTGCTCAACGTCGTGGATGGTGGTACAGGTAACCGCTTGCGTCGCGCGCCCTACAATCTGACGGCACAGATCGGAGGTAAGACCGGTACGACCAACTTCAATTCCGATGGTTGGTTTATGAGTTTTACCCCTGACCTGGTCTCCGGTGTATGGGTAGGCGGCGAAGAGCGATATATTCACTTTAACAGTATGGCTCATGGTCAGGGAGCGTCAATGGCTCTCCCGATTTATGGCCGATTTATGAGCAAAGTTTATGCTGACAAATCATTGCCTTATAGCCAGCAGACTCGATTTGAATTCCCGTCAGACCTTGACCTCTGTGAAGGCAGCGGCTACTTCGTTCCGGAAGTCGAAACGGTCGAAGAAGCCATCTCCGGTGCTTTTGATTGATAATCTTCGTAAATAAAACGTGGCGGTATGGTTAATAACAACTCTCGCCACTTTTTTATATGAACGATGATTTGTTGCACTGCGACAATCGTGGTATGAGGCTTTTAAAAATTTGACCCGTCATTCAGACGTAAATTGAAAGAATAATTGACTGAAAATGGATGCAAAATACAATTCGTTTCTAAAAGAAATCAGACAGTTTGTCGATGGTGACCGGATTTATACCGATGATCTGCGTCTGCTTACGTGGGGCACTGACGCAGGTTTTTATCGGTTGATACCTAAGATTGTTATTCGCTCGGTTGACGAGACTGAGGTTTCGCGTCTTTTGGCTGCTGCATCCCGTCACGGTCTGCCTGTGACTTTTCGCGCAGCAGGCACAAGTCTTTCAGGTCAGTCAATAACAGATTCAATTCTGATTGTTGCCGGAAAACATTGGGAGGGCTATTCGATTTCTCCCGATGGCAGCAAGGCTACTTTTCAACCTGGAGTCATCGGCATGCGCGCCAATGAATTGTTAAAACCGTATGGACGCACTTTTGGACCCGATCCGGCTTCGAAACGTTCGGCGATGATCGGTGGCATAGTCATGAACAATGCATCCGGCATGAGCTGTGGAGTCCACGCCAATAGCGACCGCGTCATTGACTCTGCGCGTATCGTCCTTGCCGATGGGTCTGTGCTTGATACATCTGATGCGCAGTCCCGCATCGCTTTCTGCAACACACATAAGCCGCTTGTTGACGAAATTTCGGCGATTCGCGATGAGATCAAAGCTGATAAAGAGTTGGCCGAAAGGATAGCTTATAAATATTCGATTAAAAATGTAACCGGTCTGAATCTTAGACCATTTATTGTGTTCGACGATCCGATTGATATAATTACTCACCTTTTGGTCGGTAGTGAGGGCACTCTTGCATTTTTAAGTTCTGTCACATTTGAGACTTCACATCTTTACCCCTTCGGAGCATCGGCGATGCTATACTTTGACGACCTCGCAGAGGCTTGTCGTGCTGTCGTTGCTATGAAAAAAGACTCGCCGCTCCATAGTTGTGAACTGCTCGACAGTAAGTCTCTTTCATCAGTTAATGATACGACCGGTGTCGGCCTTACGGCGCTTTTGCTTGAGACTAACGCCGACACTCAGTCAGAACTTGACGAAAATATCGCAAAGATACTTGAGGTAGTAAAAAGATTCAGGCTATATAAGGATACTCTGTTCTCGTCAGATCCGGAGGTGACCGGCAAGTGGTGGAATATTCGTTCAGGTGTGTTCCCGGCTGTCGGTGGCACTCGTCCGCTCGGCACAACTTCTTTAATCGAAGACATTGCTTTCCATATTGACGATCTGCCTGAAGCCACTGTCGCGCTCCAACAGTTATTGCGTGACTCAGGCTATGACGATGCTTGCATCTACGGTCACGCCCTCGAAGGTAATTATCATTTTGTAATCGCCCAGGCATTTAATACGCAGGCTGAAATTGACCGTTACCGTCATCTGATGGAGGAGATTGAGAAACTTGTGGTCGATCGTTTTGACGGTTCGCTTAAGGCCGAGCATGGCACAGGTCGCAACATGGCGCCTTTTGTCAGGAAAGAGTGGGGCGATAAGGCATGGCAACTGATGTGTCGTATCAAAAGAGCATTCGATCCTCAGAATATATTGAATCCCGGAGTGATTTTTAATGATGACCCCGAGTGTTTTATTAAGAACTTAAAACCGCTTCCGCTGACCGATCCTCACGTTGACCGCTGTATAGAGTGCGGTTTCTGCGAAGTCAATTGTGTAAGCTGCGGCCTGACGTTGTCGGCGCGGCAGCGCATCGTGGCTCGTCGAGAGATTTCCCGTCTCACAGAATCAGGTCTGGATGCCGGTCGCCGTGACCGTCTCGAAAAAGAGTATCGCTACTACGGCGACGAAACGTGTGCAGGTGACGGTTTGTGCAGCACGTCGTGTCCTATGGGCATCAATACTGCCGATCTCACTCACGATTTGCGTGAACAGCGGATCAGCCATAACCCCGGTGCAAAGCGTATGGGCGAATGGTGTGCCCGTCATCTCGGCGGTGTCGAGGGCGGTTTGCGCCTGATACTCGGAGCCGCTTCAGCAGCCAATACAGTTTTAGGCGATAAGGCAACCGATGCGGTTGGTCGCGGACTTCATAAAGTCGGGGTGCCTTTGTGGACTGCGTCGCTCCCTCGGCCTTATCACTTCCGCCCGGTTGAGACACCGGCAAGCGAGCGCAAAGTCGTCTATTTCCCATCGTGTATAAACCGCACTATGGGTGTCACTCCCGAGAAGGGCGAAAAACTCCGGCCGCTTGTAGAGGAGATGACCTCGCTATGCCGTAAAGCCGGATTCGAAGTGATTTTTCCCGATAATATGGACAACCTGTGCTGCGGTATGATCTGGGAAAGCAAGGGTATGCCTGATATTGCCGACCGTAAGATCGCTGAACTTGAAGCGGTTCTGATAAAAGCGTCGGCCGGGGGACGATATCCGATACTTTGTGACCAGAGTCCCTGTCTCCACCGCATGCGCAATCATATCAAGTCGATGAAGCTTTACGAGCCGGCCGAATTTATTCATGATTTTCTCGCGCCTCATCTCGAATTTGAAAAAGAAGATGTTTCAGTGGCGGTTCATGTCACCTGTTCGTCACGACTGATGGGTATAACCTCAAAAATTATCGCCCTGGCATCCATGTGTGCTACTTCAGTCACTGTTCCTGCAGAGGTAGGTTGCTGTGGTTTTGCAGGAGATAAAGGATTCACTCATCCCGAGCTCAACCGTTGGGGACTGCGCAAACTCAGACCCGAGCTCGAAGCTGCTCACGTCTCCGAAGGATATTCTAATTCGCGCACTTGTGAAATCGGCCTTACTACTAATAGTGGTGTCCCATACAAGTCTATCGCATATCTTGTCGACCGCTGTACCAAATCAAAAGACTAACTTAAAAATCATAATCCACATTACAAACTAATCATGTCTACATTGCAAGCTGATCGTCCAAAACGTCTGATGGCACTTGATGTGCTCCGAGGCATTACGATTGCCGGGATGATACTCGTAAACAATCCCGGAGGTTGGGATGCGATCTATCCGCCGTTGCGCCATGCCGAGTGGAATGGTCTGACGCCGACCGACCTCGTTTTCCCGTTCTTCATGTTTATCATGGGTATTTCATCCTACCTGTCGCTGCGTAAGTACAATTTCCAATTGTCTATGCCGACGGTGGGCAAGATTGTTAAACGCACGGTGCTGATCTTCTTCGTCGGCTTTTTCCTCACATGGCTGTCGATGTTTTTGCGAGGTGTCTACACCGGAGCCGCTTTGTGGGAGACGATTATGACTTTTGACCAGATCCGTATCCTTGGCGTGCTTCCCCGTCTGGCTCTCTGCTACGGCGTCGGCTCGCTGTTGGGCATTATGTTCAGCCGTCGCGCGCTAAAATGGATTGTCGCGCTGATGCTGGTCGTTTATACTGTTATACTCGTCTTCGGTCATGGATTCGAATTTGCCGAACACAATGTTATCGCCGTCGTCGACCGCGCCGTGCTTGGTGAAGCTCACATGTACACAGACTGGATTGACGGTGTGTCGCTGAAATTTGATCCTGAAGGATTCCTCAGCACTCTCCCGTCTATCGCCCACATGCTGATTGGTTTCCTTTGCGGAGGTGTGATAGTAGGCA
>CAMWNL010000093.1 GCA_947175585.1 uncultured Bacteroidales bacterium
CGAGAGTCAAGGCCGAGAGGGTCACAGAGGCAATTATGATTGATTTAAATTTCATTGGTATGAAGATGGTAATGATATTTTACATCTCTTTGGCGATCGCATCAGCAATCTCTTTCATGCGCTCGGGTGACGGCTGGAGTTTGTCGCCGAAGAAGTTCATGTCGCTCTCCTTATTAATAGGAATAAGGTGGATGTGAGCATGAGGGACTTCGAGACCCATCACGGCGACACCAACGCGACGGCAGGGCATCGCTTTTTTGATAGCGGTGGCAACTTTTTTGGCAAACAGCTGCAGACCGGCATACTCGTCATCATCGAGGTCAAAGATATAGTCTTCTTCTCGCTTGGGGATAACGAGGGTGTGGCCCTCGGCTACGGGATTGATGTCGAGGAATGCGAAATAGCGGTCGTCTTCGGCAATTTTATAGGAGGGGATTTCGCCGGCGGCAATTTTAGAGAAGATAGATGCCATGATCAGAATGATATTTCTACGATTTCAAATTTCATAAGGCCTGAGGGCACCTTGATTTCGACGATCTCGCCGAGCTTGTGGCCGATAAGACCCTGGGCAATAGGAGTAGACGATGCGATTTTCTTGGCCTTGAGGTCAGCCTCGGAGTCGGCCACGATGGTGTATTCCATCACTGCGCCGTTGGCGATGTTTTTGATTTTCACTTTGTTGAGAATCTGGACTTCGTCGGTGTTGAGTTTGCTTTCGTCGATGATGCGCGCCTGAGCCACGAGGTCTTTAAGCTGAGAAATCTTCATTTCGAGCATGCCCTGGGCTTCTTTGGCAGCATCGTATTCGGCGTTCTCAGAGAGGTCGCCTTTGTCGCGGGCCTCGGCTATAGCGCGAGATATTTCGGGACGCTTAACTGATTCGAGGTAAGCGATTTCTTCCATCTTTTTCTTGTAACCTTCTTTGGTCATGTAAGTGATAGCCATAAGATTATAGTTTTGAGAGTTTTAAATAATCGTTTTGTTGTTAAGATAGTAAAAAATAAAGAAACTCGGCCACTTACGGGCGAGTCCCCTCGTTTCAAAATCATCAAAAATGTATTCGATTGCAAAGGTAGACACTTTTTGAAAGAAGAGTTATTTTTCGCTGTTAATTATTATTAAATCGGCGGGAAGAGGTTCGGTTAATTGTTGGTATGATATAACTTTACATAAATAAGTTTCAATAAATAATTTTATTATGGATTCTAAAATCAATAAGTCAGCATTGGATTGTATAATGACTCGCACGTCGGTGCGCAGTTATAGTGATAAGGAGATTTCGAGGGAGACGGTCGAGACGATTTTGCGTGCGGCGATGGCGGCTCCGTCGGCAATGAACAAGCAGCCGTGGCATTTTTTTGTGATACGCGGCGAGCAGCTCCGCGACACAATAGCTGACACTCTGGAGTACGGACGTCAGTCATTGCGCAACGCGAAGATGGCGGTTGTTGTGGCAGGTGACCGGTCTCGTTTTTTTGAGGATGTGGAGGCTGTAGATTACTGGCTGGAGGATTGTTCGGCAGCGGCTGAAAATCTATTGTTGGCTGCGCATGCGCTGGGTCTCGGGGCTGTGTGGTGTGGGGTTTATCCTATCCCGGGCCGTATAGCGCAGTTGCGTAAGGCGACGGGTCTATCGGGGGAGTTTGTGCCGATGTGTATTATTCCGCTTGGTTATCCTGCCGGGGTGGAGGAGCCTAAGGATAAGTGGGATCCGGATAAAGTCACTTACCTTGATTAGTTCTTTTGCTTTTGACAGAAAGACAGTTTTTTGTCGGAGGGGTGTTTTTTTGACAGAAAGACATAAAGACAGGTTTTAGTTGGAGGTGTTTTTTTGACAGAAAGACATAAAGACATGTTTTAGTTGGGGGGTGTTTTTTGACAGAAAGACAGAAAGACATAAAGATGGGTTTTGGGTGGAGTAATTTTGGGATATAGAAAAAGCAGCGCTTGTGGCGCTGCTTTTTAGTTGGATATGTTGGCTGATTAGTAGCCGGGGTTCTGAACGAGGTTTTTGGTGCGAGCGAGTTCCTGAGAGGGGATAGGCCAGAGTTCGAATCTCGGTTCCCAACGACGGTTAACATCGCGTACTTTGAGTTTCTGCTTGTAAGCATCGTAGCAGGGGATGTCGTTTTCGTCTTGTTCGCCGGGTTTGAAAGTCGGGATGTCAGTCTTATCAAGACCAAGAGACACACCAGACACACCAGCGGCAGTAGTGTAGGGGATACCTGCCTCATACTGATATTCAATCAGCGGCTGGCAGTAAGAAGGATACATATTTTCGAGAGCACCGGTTTTCCAACGATGCATGTCGATGAGGTGCAGACCTTCCATCATAAGTTCAACTTTACGTTCGCGACGAACTAGCTGACGCATCTTAGCCTGGTTGCCTTTGCGGCTGTCGGCTACGTCGGGCATGCCGGCACGATTGCGGACAGCGTTGATAGCACTGTAGACAGATTCGTCGAGTTCGCCGAGTTCAATCTTCGCTTCAGCATAACCAAGAAGTATCTCAGCATAGCGCATGAAGATCACGTTGGTGTACTGAAGAGCGATGGGTTGACTGATATCGAGAGCATACTTGGCATTGATAGTACCGGCACCGGCGTTACAGAAACTTGCCCAAGACGCACTCACAACACCTTCGAAGTCCTGGTTGGGAACTTCAGACCATGTACCAGAGTTGAGACTGTAAACCTGAGTGACCGGCTTGTAGCAGCTTAGAATCTGAGTGGTAATGTCTGTACCGATATTTACTGTCATTTCATCACCTTCCATTCTTACGTTATAAGCGAAGCGAGGGTCGCGGTTCTTAGAAGGATGGGCGTTGTCATAAAGAGGAGACTCGTCAATGCGGAGACCGTCAATACACTCGTAAGTATCAGCAAACATCAGACTTGAGTGACGGCCGGTCTGTCCTTGAATACGTGAAGTCTGGCCGTAGCCGATACATTGACCTTTCTGAGGTTTCGCTGTATCGGTATAGGGAAGTTCGTAGAAGATCTCATCGAAAGTTTCAGGCTTGGCCTGACCGGGTTTCGTAAATAAATCACCATAGTCAGCGGTAAGTTGATAGCCACCTTCATCAATTACTTTCTTAGCGGCATCAGCAGCAGCTTTGTAATAATCTTTGCCCTTGCCGGCGATATCAAGTCCACCACCGATGAGACCGATGCGGTTGATAAGACCATAGGCAAAACCGCGGTTAAGACGGCCTGACTCTTCGCGTTTCCAGGGGAGATACTGAGCCATGTTGTTGAGGTCCGCGATAAGAAAGTCGAAGATTGTCTCACGCGAAGTGCGTGTGGCAGTGTCATATTCATTGTCGCTTACAGGCGCAGTGAAGAAGGGTACATCACCGTAGATACCAGTAAGAAGATAGTAGAAGTATGCACGCAGAGCGTGAACTTCGGCAAGATACTGCATCGCTTTCGGGGTGAAAGTAGACTGGTATTCCTGTGAACCGAATATTACTTCATTAGCGCGAGCGATACCGATATAGCACTGCTGCCAGATGTAAAGGACAAGTGCGTTGTCGGGGTTAAGAGTGCCTCCGGCACCGATAGTAGCGTCAGAATTGCGCTCGAGAAGCATCGGAGTAAGGTGGTCAAACACAGTGTTGGCCGGCAGCATGTAAAAACCAGTGATTGCATCCATGTACATAGAATTATAGACACCCATAAGACCGTCGTACATGGCTTGTTCAGAACGGAAGAAGCCAGTGCTGACATAGTCGCCGTTTGTGTCCTCGCGGTCAAGGAAGTCACTGCACGAGGTTGCCGAGAGACCTAACAAGGCCAATGCGGCGATATATAATTTAGATTTTTTCATTGTTGAATGATTAGAAACGTAAGTCAATACCGAATGTGTACACTCTCATAAGAGGATAGTAAGAGTTTGCATTTGCTTCGGGGTCAAAGCCTGGATATGCGTTCTGGATAGTGAAGAGGTTCTGGCCGCTGGCATAGAGACGGAGGTGAGAGATGCCAGTGTTAGCAAGAATCTTCTTGGGAAGAGTATAACCAACCACGAGGTTTTTCAGACGGCAGTATGCACCGCTCTTGATCCAGAAAGAAGAACAGATGTTGTTGGGGTTAGTACCGGAAACCTGTTCCATAACGAGCAAGGGATATTTAGCATTGCGGTTGTCTTCAGACCAGGTGTCAAACTGGCTTTCCATGATAGAACGGCCTACAACGAGGGGACGGACGTTATAGCCTGTAGCATAGATGTCACGTTTGCCTACACCCTGGAAGAATGCTGTGAAGTCGAAGTTATTCCAGTTAGCAGTGAGGTTGAGAGAGAAGAGGTAGCGCTGCTGGGGGTCACCGATGATCTTGCGGTCATAGTTGTCGATAACACCGTCGGGCTCACCGTCGGGACCACTGATGTCTTTGTACTTGATGTAGCCGGGACGGTAGTTTTTCTTATCACCGTTGTAAACGGGGTAGTTGTCGATTTCTTCCTGACTCTGGAAGTAGCCGTCAGCTACGAAGCCCCACCAAGACCAAATCGGGCTGCCGACAGTAGTAAGAGTACCGCCGCTAGGGTCAGCATATTCGTTACCATAAAGGTCTGTGATCTTGTTTTTAACGTCAGAGAGCATAGCAGTAGCGCTGAAACCAACATTGCCGATGCGGTCGTGATAGGTTATGGCAAGATCCCAACCGTTGTTGCGCATAGATCCGGCGTTACGCATGGGCGCGTTAAGACCTACATAATAAGGAGCCGGGAATCTCTGAAGCATAGAAGTAATGTTGCGAACGTAGTAGTCAAAAGTCACATCAAGGCGATTGTTGAATGCAGTGACATCGAGACCAACGTTAAACTGTTCTGATTTCTCCCAAGAAATCTCGCGGTTAGAAAGTGTAGAAGCACCTACACCGCTATACCAATCACCACCTGGCCAGTAGTTGATACCGCTTGCAAGAGTTGCAGCATAGGGATATGCACCTGAAAGATTCTGGTTGCCGAGTGAACCGTAAGAAAGACGGAGTTTTAGGTTGCTGATGTAATCGGCGATATTACCCTCCTGAAAGAATTTTTCCTGAGAAATACGCCATGCAACCGCAGCTGACGGGAAGAAACCCCAACGGTTGGCTTTGGTGAAGCGAGAAGAACCATCGTAGCGACCGGTGAGTTCGACCATGTATCTTTCATCAAAGATATAGTTGAGTCGGCCGATATAAGAAACCATCGCAATCTGGTTGCGACCACCATAACCACTGATAGTGCCGTTACCGTTGCTCATCTGGTTGTAACCGTCATAAGGGAATCCACCACGGCTCAAGCCCATCTGACTATATTTCTGTTCTTCAGTTTGGAAACCAAAGAATGCTTTGATATAATTCTTGCCGAAAGTGTTTTCGTATGTAGCCTGGGCATTGAACTGGTTGAACATTGTGCGTTCCCATCCTTCAGAACGGGATTTGCCTTCGGGAGGATATTGAGTCTTGAGTTCTCCTAAAACATAAGTATCGTATGACTCAACAAATCGATCAGACTTGTTTTCGTAGCGACGAGATGCGTAGCTTGCCAGGATTTCGAGACCTTGGACAGGAGTAGCAATAAGTGAGCCCTTGATATTGGTGTCTGTACCATCAGAGTGAGCTTTACCACCGGCTTTAGCCATTGCTATAGGGTTTATGCCTGACTGGCCGTCAGCCCAAGTGCCGTCAGAGTTATATGCACCGTAAATCGGAGAGAATGTGAGTGCATAACCAATCAGAGCGGTTGTACCGTAGACCGGATTCTCACGGTTAGTGCGACGGACTGACACATTGAGGTTAGCACGCAACCAATTTGTGATAGTAGCATCGGTATTTGAACGCAGTGTCCAACGGTCATAATTGTTATTGGGAACAATACCGTCTTCATAGCTATATGAACCATTGACATACTGACGGATAGTCTTGTTACCACCGGTGATTGATACAGAGTGGTTGGTGGTGAACATCGCGTCTTTCATGAGGAGGTCACGCCAGTTAGTGTCGTAACGATACCAATTGTCGGCACCTTCTTCACGGTATGTGTTAATAAGCTCGGTGAAGTTAGGGGCACTGCCGATATTGGTAGTAGCCTTGTCCATCTGCTCCATGAATTCAATAGCGTTGGCAGGGCGGGGAAGAGCTGTCGGAGTGCGGACACCTACCCAACCGTTATATGTTACGGTAGCACGAGACTCAACACCCTGCTTAGTAGTTACAAGGATAACGCCGTTAGAGGCTTTTGAACCATAGATAGATGCAGACGCAGCGTCTTTTAGGACTGAAATAGACTCGATAGAGTTCATATCGAGAGCGTTCATGTCGCCTTCAACACCGTCGACGAGGACGAGAGGGCTGGCATTAGAGTTGATAGATCCGACACCTCGAATCTGGATGCCGGCAGTGGTGCCCGGTTCGCCGGTGGTCTGAGTGACATTAACACCGGAAACAAGACCCTGAAGGGCGATTGAAGCTGAAGTTACACTGCGCTGAGTGAGTTCGGCGCTTGTCACCTGCTGAACGGCGCCGGTGAGGTTGACTTTTTTCTGAGTGCCGTAACCAACGACGATTACTTCGTTGAGGTTCTCAGCGTTTGGAGTCAGGGTTACGGACCCCCCCTCTTCCTTTAAAAATCTGATTTTCAGGTTAGTAGTAAGGTAGCCTACGTAGCTGATTTCGAGTTCCTGGTTGTTGTCGACACCGGCCGGGAGCACGAATCGACCGTCGATGTCGGTCGGCACGCTGATGTTAGT
>CAMWNL010000094.1 GCA_947175585.1 uncultured Bacteroidales bacterium
GCTATATACCGCGCCTTGTTGAAGCTGGTGTTCCGATTGTTGTCAACAGTGATGCCCACGTTCCGGCGCTTATTGACGCCTCCCGTGAATATGCTTTTCAATTATTAGATGATGCAAAGTCCAAAAACGCTTGAATTACTTGCTCCGGCGCGTGATGCAGTTATCGGTATCGAGGCAATAAAACATGGTGCGGATGCTGTGTATATTGGTGCGGATGCATTCGGAGCGAGGGTTGCGGCCAGAAATTCGATAGAAGATATAAAATCACTCGTTGATTTTGCTCATCGGTTTGATTCTCGTGTCTATGTGACGCTTAACACCTTGATATATGATGACGAGCTTCGTGAGGCTGAGGCGCTTATACGTAAGTTGTATACAGTAGGTGTTGACGCACTTATTGTACAGGATTTGTCAGTGCTGAGAATGGATATCCCACCTATAGCGTTGCATGCGAGTACACAATGCGACACCAGAACTGTGGCAAAGGCTAAGTTTCTTGAAGACTGCGGATTTTCTCAGATTGTTTTGGCTCGTGAACTCTCCCTTTTTCAGATAAAGGAGATTACGGATACGGTTACCGTACCGGTCGAAGTTTTTGTCCACGGAGCTCTATGTGTTAGCTATAGTGGTGATTGTCAGGCAAGCTTGTTTGCTACCGGTCGAAGTGCCAATCGCGGTGAGTGTGCCCAGATGTGTCGTTTGCCATATTCGCTTGTTGATGAAAATGGAAATCGTCTTGCGGCCGATGGACACTATTTGTCATTACGGGATATGAATCGTCTTGACCGTCTTGCAGACCTTGTTGATGCAGGAGTCTCGTCATTTAAAATCGAAGGACGATTGAAAGAGAGTGATTATGTGCGTAACACTGTAGCTGCTTATTCCCGTGCTCTCGATATTGTTGTTGATGCGTCTTGCGGAGGATACACGCGTCAGTCGGTCGGTGATGTCCGCCTTAATTTCGAGCCCGACGTAACCCGTTCATTTAACCGTCGTTTTACGTCTTATTTCCTTGATGGCAGACCATCTGGCGCAGCGTCTATGGCTTCAATTGACAGTCCGAAATGGATCGGCCGTCGTGTGGGCGTAGTTAAGGCTGTTAAAGGACATGGTATCGTCGTCAAGACTGATGAGAGTCTGAATAATGGAGATGGCATCGGATTTTTTGGTCCAGATGGCCGATATAATGGGTTTAGGGTTAATCGTGTAGATGGTAATGTGATTTATCCTGCTTCGGATGTTGATGTGAGTTCCGGTGACGTATTGTATCGTAACCGCGATAAAAAACGTGATGATTTAATGGCCACATCGACGGCCGTAAGGACAATTGAAATAGATGTTTTGCTCCGTAGGGCGGATGATGGTTATATAGCATTATCCATGTCTGATAGCAGTGGCCACCGGGTGGAGTGTTCGACCGCGTGTCCGGTAGAATTATCGCGATCCCCTCAACTTCAGGCGCGCGAACGTGTAATCAGGAAAACCGGTGATACGATCTACCGTGTCGGTCGGTTTACCGATATGATTCCCGACGATAGCTTCATCGCGGCTTCATTGCTGGCAGATTTGCGACGCAGGACGATTGCTGCGTTGGATGAGGTTAAGCGAGCGACATATAAGTTTGATTACAGGCGATCTGAAAAATCAGATATTAAGAGTTTTCGGGCTGATGCACTGGATCGACATGATAATGTGGCAAATCGACTTGCACGTAAATTTTACCATGACCATGGTATCGAGGTTGCAGAAGCGGCGGCCGAAGTCACTATGCCTGACCGTAGTGCAGACCGTAGGGTGATGAACACTCGCTATTGTTTGCGTCGTGAGCTGGGCGCTTGTCTCAAAACACCGGGTGGCTCAAAGTTTCCGGTTCCGCTTTATTTGAAAGCGCAAGGCGTGGAGTATAGATTGGATTTTGATTGCAATAAATGTGCAATGAACGTGGTTTTGCCGGCAAAAAAGTAAGTGGTCTTATTTTTTTGCTAAATTTTGCCATTTTTAAAAATATAAATAGATTTGACGGTTGTAAGAGCCGAATAATTTAGCTAACTTTGAACCACGATAAACTCCACTGATATTTCAGCTCTTTGAAATTGTAATCCTTTTTTCTATTCAACCTTCGTGAAAAGAAATTTTTTTAATTTGTTACCGCTGATTTGATAGGAAATAGATTGCTTGAACAGTGGTTTTGTCTACATCTCTAAGCAAACTAAAAAACTATTAATAATCCAATCATGAAATCGAGCAGAAGAACATTTCTCAAGACTCTCGGCGCGGCAGGTTTATTTACTATAATCCCACGCCACGTTCTTGGTGGTAACGGCTATATACCGCCAAGTGATCAGTTAACCCGTGGAATCATTGGTGTCGGCGGCATCGGCCGTTCGTCCTATCACTTTAACAGCGATAAGACATGTCGTCTTGTTGCCTTGTGTGATGTTGACAGCAACCATCTCGCGTCTGCATCAAATCTCGCTAAAGACCGCTTTGGCGAAACTGTAGCTCAGTATCACGATTTCCACGATCTTATCAATGATACAAACGTTGATATCGTTCATATCGCTACGCCCCCTCATTGGCATGGTATTATGGCCGTAGAAGCTGCCAAAGCCGGAAAGGATATCTGGTGTGAAAAACCGATGACCCGTACTATCGGTGAAGGCCAGAGAGTGGTGGAAGCCGTTCAGCGCTACAACCGTATTTTCCGTCTTAATACATGGTTCCGTTTTAAAGACACATTCTATGGTCTCGGCACAGAAGTTCAGCCTTTGAAGAAGCTTGTCGACAGCGGTATGCTCGGCTGGCCTCTTAAGGTGACGGTTTCCGGTGCAACCGGTTTTGCATGGAAATTCTTCTGGACGGGCCGCGAAAATCTCGTGCCACAGACTGCTCCCGCCGAACTCGATTACGATATGTGGCTCGGCCCGGCACCATATAAGCCTTACAACTCTCACCGTGTTCATCAGACATTCCGTGGTTATTGGGACTATGATGGTGGAGGTCTCGCCGACATGGGTCAGCACTATCTTGATCCTATCCAATATCTCCTCGGCAAAGACAACGATCTCCCCGTTAAGATCGAAGTCGATGCTCCTCAGCAGCACCCTGATGCGGTAGGCACATGGCGTAAAATTATATATACTTATGCCGATGGATGCCAGATTGTGCTTGAAGGCGAGGGCTATGAAAGTGAAGGTAAAGTGCCCTATATCGAAGGTCCGAATGGTAAAGTGTATAAAGGCTTCGAATGTACTATCCCGGATGTGATGAATAAGATTGCCGAACTTCCTGACCCCGAACCACAGCGTACTGACTTCCTGCAGTGTGTTCGAGATCGTCAGAAATTCGCACTCAATGAGCAGAACGGCCACTATAGCTGTACGCTTGTCAATATGGGTACTATCGCTTTGCGCCTTGGCCGCAACGAACTTGCCTTTGATCCACAGACTCAGACATTCATCAATGATGATGCTGCCAATGCGCTGATCAATCAGCCAATGCGTGGCCCTTGGAAAATCTAATTATCATCACATTTCTAACATAGAACTCTAAAATGAACAAACGTTCTTTATCTTTTATACTACTGTCGTTGTTCATGTGCTTCGGTCTCACATCCTTTGCACAGCTCGACAGCCGTAACCGCACTGCAGAGACCGTCATCAGCGACGGTCTTGCGCAGTTGCCGGCTAAAAATCAAGCGACTTATAATGAGGTTATCAGCGAGATGGCCGCAACAGGTCAGAAGGGTGTCGAAATGCTCGCTGCTATGCTAAAGCCGGCTGAGACTAATCAGAATGCACTCTTTGAATATGCAATCGATGCGATTGTCAGCTATGCCACTCGTGCTGATAATGCTGCTCTCCAGCAGCAGATTCACGATGGCTTGGTAGCCGGCCTTAAAAAGTGCACCGATGATCCTAATCGTGCATTCCTGATGACTCAGTTATCTAAGCTTGCGCGTCCGGGCGATGCACAGATTTTCGCGTCTTATCTCAATGATCCGTATCTTCGCAACTATGCTATCAACGGTCTGGCTCTTGTTCCCGGTGATGACGAAATAGTTGCTGAAATTATCAATTCTGCATCAACTCCCGAAGCAGAGCTCGCTTATGTAGCTTATTTCAAAAAACTTAAAGGAGTTGAGCCTGTATTGATCAAATGGACTGAGAGTAATGACCCCAAAGTGCTTACTGCAGTTTACAATGCGCTTGCCGAGTGTGGCACTGATGCTGCAATCAAACCATTGCAGAAAGCTGCTAAGGCCGTTAAATTTGCTAACGATCCGACCGGCGCTACTGACGCATATCTGAGACTTCTTGCTAATCTTGGTGATAAGAACGCGGTGGCAGCTGCTAAGGAAATCACTAAAGCAAACAACGATTATGCACGTTGTGCTGCGCTTGATATCATCCTTAACAGTGACAAAGCCAATGCGCAGAAAAATGTGCTCGATGCTCTCAAGGATAAGAATATCGCCTACCGCAACACAGCGCTCACTGACGCTCCTGCAGTATGCGGAGAGGGTATTTTTGACGTTGTTGCCGGCAAGTTTAAATCATTATCTCCGGAGGCAAAAGTTGATGTAATTAATTGGCTTGGTAATAACCATGTTGCTTCTCAGATTGATCTTATCACTGAGAATATTTCTGCTAAAGACCTTGCTTTGGCAAAATCTGCTGTGGCGGCTACCTCTAAGATTGGCGGTGACAAGGCTCTCGTAGCCCTCACTTCAGTGCTTGGCCAGGATAATGAACTGTCTGCAGCTGCTCAGAATGCCCTGCTTTCATTCAACGGTGATATCGCGTCAGGCGTTCTTGCCGCTTTAAATTCGACAGACACTAATGTCCTCGTGCAGGCTCTTCAGCTTGCTGCAGCCCGTCATATTTATGACTCTTGTGATAAAGTTGTTAAATTGATGGCTAATGGCAATGCTCAGGTCAGCGATGTTGCGCTTAAGAGTTTTAAAGGCGTTGTCCGTCCTCAAGACTTCGAAAGCGTGTGCGCTATTCTCGATAATGTAACTGACCCCGCCGTGGTAAGTGAAATACAAGCTGCTGCTAAAAACTCTATTGTCAGTCTGACACCGGAAGAGCAGTATAATCGAGTTAACGCAGTAATGAATAAGCAGACCAACAGTAAGAATATTGTGAAATATTATCCTTTGCTTGCTCAGGCTGCGACTCCCGAAGCAATTGACCGTCTTCTTGCAGCATACAATGCTGATAACAGTGCTGAAGCCTACGCCGCTCTTATGCAGGTTAATAGTCCGGCAATGATTCCCGTTCTCTATGAAGTAGCGGCAAATCATCCTGCGCAAAAAGATGCAGCTCTTAACCGCTATATTGATCTTGTTCAGAGCAATGGTTTCCCGGCAATTGATCAGTATCGCCTTTATAGCAATGGACTGGGACTCAATCCTTCAGTCGGTGTTCAGAACCGTCTGCTCCGTGCACTCGCTGACGGCCGCACTCTCCCTGCTGCCATGCTTGCTGCTAAATATCTTGATAATAAAGAGACCGCTCTCGCGGCAGCTTCGACTGTTAAATATATCTTTGCTAAAGAACCTTCTCTTCAGAAAGGTTTGACTGTTAAGGATATTCTTGATAAGACTCACAAAGTTTTTGTAGAGTTTGGCGTAAACGATGCCGATGCCGGATATGCTGCTGATGAAGTTGCAGGTATTCTTAACGGTTTTGACACAGAAGGAGGCTATGCTGTGGTAGCTGAAGCCGGACCGACCGGAGACTTCGAAAATTTCGATATGTATTTTGATTGGAATGGTGTTGAGCCCATTACGCTTACACTCCGTTCGATGCCTCTTGTAACCATAGATCCGGCGCCCGGATTGACCGTTGGTAATGGCATTCTGCAAGCTCTTCCTGCAGGCCCGCAACCCGTTCATGTGCGTATGCTCAATGACCGTATGTTTGTTGAGGTAGGATCTGTTCCTTTCGCTGTTAACGATGTTGTAGTTAATCCCGTAGCCGGTAAGGACGCTCCATACTCTGGAACTGTATCAGTTAGCAATCCTAAGGCTGTCCGCAACTTCTACTTCAATCATCTCCCTGATACTCCGATCTTCACTCTCTCTCCCGAAGAAGAAGCTCAGGGCTTTGAAGTGCTCTTCGACGGACGTTCGCTGGATAAGTGGCATGGCAACACTGCGGCCTATGTCCCCGTTGACGGTAGCATTTATGTGACTGCTCAGTATGGTGGTTCAGGCAACCTTTATACAAAGAAGAACTATAGCGACTTCATCTATCGCTTTGAATTCTTCTTTGATGTTCCGGGTGTCAACAATGGTATCGGTATCCGCACAGGTAAAGACGTTACAGGTGTAGACGCTGCTTTCCACGGTATGGAAATCCAGGTTCTTGACCACGATGATCCGATGTACGGTGGTTATCCCTATGGTTGGACCGGTATTCAGCCTTACCAGATTCATGGTTCTATTTATGGCGTTGTGGGTGCTAAACACCTCGACTTCGGCCCCATCAAGCAGTGGCACACTGAAGAAATCAAGGCTGTAGGCGACCACATCACTGTAACGGTTGATGGCGAGGTTATCGTTGACGCGGATATTCGCGAAGCTTGCCAGGGTCATGCTGTTGGTCCGGAAGGCGCTCAAGGCAACCCCTACATGGTTGACCATCGTAATCACCCCGGTCTTTTCAACAAAGAAGGTTATATCAGCTTCTGCGGTCATGGTCAGGGTGTGAAATTCCGC
>CAMWNL010000095.1 GCA_947175585.1 uncultured Bacteroidales bacterium
GGCAGCAGCACAAGTTGAAGAAGATTTTTGAGATATTGCACCATTGACTTATACGAGCTTTTATTTTTCAATCACAAAATTAGTAAATATCGGTCATAATTCAATTCAAATGACTATTTTTGTAGCCGCGTTTAAAACAACAAAATTACTATAACAGAACTTACAACCATAAATCATGATCAAACGTATCGTCTCAATCGCCGGAAAACCCGGTCTGTACAAACTTTTGAGCCAAGGCAAGAATATGCTTATCGTCGAATCACTCCAGACAGGCAAGCGTACACCGGCCTATGCCCATGATAAAGTTATTTCACTGGCCGATGTTGCCATCTACACAGAAGGCGAAGATATGCCATTAGCTGAGGTTCTCGACAAAATATATTCTTACACTGAGGGTAAGTCGATTGACATCAAAGGATTTGCCGATGATGCAGCCATCAGAGAGTATTTCGGGAACATCCTTCCTGAATTTGACCGAGACAGAGTCTATACTACCGATATCAAGAAACTCTTCCAGTGGTACAACCAGCTCATCGCTGCCGGCGTTACAAAATTTAAAGATGACGAAATCGCTCAGGATCAAGCAGCCGAAGCTGCTGAAAAAGCTGACGAAGAAAACAAGTAAGCCAAGCTTACTGTTGTAAACCAATTATAAAAGTGCGTTGTTTAACATTAAACAATGCACTTTTAACTTTTATATACTTATATATATGAAGAAATTACTTTTACTCGTTCTTCTGGTCATAGCCACGGTATCAGCCGTTGCAGAAATCTGGCAGGATGACATACTTGGAGACGGTTATGAAATGCGATATGTCGACCAAGGCAAGGACTACAGCGGCAATGTGAGATCGACCATAATAAGAAAAGAGTCAGATTGCGGAGGCCGCAAGGGTGTGCTTTATATCCACGGTTATAATGACTATTTCTTTCAGAAGGAAATGGGTGACAGATTTGCAGACTCATGTATCAACTTTTATGCAGTCGATCTTCGAAAATATGGACGCTCAATCATGCCCGGTCAGAAAAAATTTCAAGCACGCGACCTTAAAGAGTATTTTGCGGACATAGATTCGGCAATAGCTCAGATGCATCGTGACGGTGTTGATGAAATCGCTCTTATGGGGCACTCTACCGGCGGCCTAATCACTTCATATTATATGAAAGAGAAGCCTGACAGTTCAGTCAGAGCATTGATACTTAATTCACCTTTTCTGGATTGGAATTTCACTGGATTTATGCGCAAAGTGGCTATTCCGACATTCGGATTTATGGGGAAATTATTTCCCAACCTTTCTATCTCTCAAGGCGACGGATCAGGTTATCAGGAGTCATTACTTAAAGATTATCATGGCGAATGGGACTATAACCAAGACTGGAAAGTTTTTCACCCCGAAAAGGTGCAGGCGTCATGGACTAACGCTATCTCTACGGCTCAGAACAGTCTAAAAAAAGGAGGTAACATCAGTGTTCCGATTTTACTCATGCACTCGTCGGGAAGTGTCACAGGAGATAAATGGACACCGGAATATCAAAAAAATGATGCGGTGCTCAATGTTGAGCATATATCTAAAATTGGACGTAAACTCGGAGGAGATGTTACGGAAGATACTGTCAAATACGGTCTTCACGATCTGATGCTGTCGGCTCCGGCTGTAAGAGAAAAAGCTTACAGAGACATTTTTGACTGGCTGAAAGAAAAGGATATTTTCTGATACACTTAATCTTTCCAAGACAGTTGATTCAATCTTTATCGTTTGTGCTTAAGCTCAGTTTTTATAGAAAATTGCTACCGTTTTAAGAAAATTTAGGTAACTTTGTACTATCAAACCGACGACAAAGTGAAGACAACAGATAAAGAACCGTGCAGATTAATAATTGATCTTTTAGTTGCCCACGGCATTGAAGACATAGTCCTTTCACCAGGGAGCCGCAACACCCCATTGATAGTTGCGGCGAAAAGACATCCGTCAATTTGCACACATACAGTTATTGACGAACGATCAGCCGCATTTTTCGGACTCGGAATCTCGCTACAAACCAACAAACCTGTAGCTTTGATATGCACGTCAGGATCAGCTGTTCTCAATTATGCTCCGGCTCTCGCCGAAGCATACTACCGTAGAATACCTCTTATCGCAATATCAGCCGATCGCCCGGCCGAATGGATTGACCAGGATGACAGCCAGACCATCAGACAGGTCGGTGTGCTCAACAATATTGTAAAGGGTTCATTTGACATCATAGGAGACAACAGTAACCGCATACAGCACCGTTTTGTCTCACGAACAGTCAATGATGCCTTAATTCTTGCAAAAAAAGGTCCGAAGGGTCCAGTTCATATAAATGTGCGTCTTGATGCTCCTCTTGGAGAACTGGCTGAAGTCAATAAAAAATCGAAGATTAAAATCGAATTGTGGCAGGCCCAGGACAAACAGCTAAGCGACAGCCAATATGAGACTCTGGCAAAAGAATGTGTCGGTAAGAAAGTGATGGTTATCGGAGGATTCGGATCAGAAAACCAACGTCTCGACAAGGCTCTTGACGACTTTGTAAAAGCCGGTGGCGCAGTGGTTCTGCATGAAGCACAGTCCAATCTCCATCCGTCGATATCTGTCGGGCATATTGATGCATGTCTTGCATCATTTTCAGAAGACGATCAGACAAGACTGAAACCTGACATAGTCATTACTTTCGGGGGAGCAATACTGTCGAGGAAGATAAAAGAGTTTCTACGCGACTCACGTAATATCGACCACTGGCATCTTGCCGAAAGTCCGCGATCAATAGATTGCTTTATGAATCTTACCAGACGAATAGAGTGTGAACGCACAATCTTTTTTGAAAAGATGTCAGAAAAGCTGGCTAAAAATTCTCCGGCAAACGCATCATATCTAAAAGGTTGGCTCGAAAAGAAGTCAGAAGCGAGAGCCAAGATGCTGAAATTCTTTAACGAATGTCCATGGAGCGATTTTTATGCTATAGGCCAACTTCTTAAAATCATTCCGCGTAAATGGCATCTGCAACTCAGCAACGGCACATCCGTGCGCTACGCCCAGCTTTTTGATTATTCGGCAATAAAAAATATAGAATGTAACCGTGGAGTCAGCGGTATCGACGGATCGACTTCAACAGCCATCGGCGCCCATATTTATTATGCAGACAATACACTGCTTATTACAGGAGACATGAGCGCTCAATATGACTTGGGAGCCCTGGCATTACAGGAAATCACACCGAGTTTTAAGATGGCTGTGCTTAACAATCAGGGCGGAGGAATATTCCGTTATATCAAGTCAACTTCAAAACTGGATGAATGTGAGGAATGTTTCGCCGGGTCAGTCAACCTGCCGTTGCAGAAGTTAGCCGAAGCCTACGGCTTTGCATATTTCGAAGCAAACGATAAAGTATCACTTGATAAATCATTCGGTCTCTTTGCCGCTGAGAAACAGCGTCCGGCAATACTTAATATTATTACACCCCCTGACGTAAACACGGAGATACTTAATAAATTTTTCAACCAACAGAAAAATAATTCTCACCAAAATGATGAAACGAACCTGGCAGACAATTAAAGAGTATTCAGACATATTATTTGAATTTTATAACGGCATTGCAAAAATAACAATCAATCGCCCTGAAGTGTATAATGCGTTTCGACCGCAGACAAATGCTCAGATGCTTGATGCAATGGCATACTGCCGCGAGCATCAGGATGTGAGAGTTGTAGTCCTGACAGGAGCCGGAGACAAGGCTTTTTGTTCGGGCGGTGACCAGAATTACAAAAGCCGCGGAGGTTACAGAGATGCGGACGGCACACCGCGTCTCAATGTGCTTGACCTCCACAAGGCCATCCGTAGCATACCCAAACCCGTTATAGCAATGGTCAACGGCTACGCCATCGGTGGAGGTAATGTGCTTAATGTAGTGTGTGATCTATCGATTGCATCTGAAAACGCACGATTCGGTCAGACAGGTCCCAAAGTGGGCAGTTTCGACGCAGGTTTCGGGTCGTCATATCTCGCTCGCTGTGTCGGTCAGAAAAAAGCTCGTGAAATATGGTATCTATGTCGTCAATATACCGCAGCTGAAGCGCTCGAAATGGGAATGATTAACAAAGTAGTGCCATTCGAACGTCTCGAAGACGAGGTTGTCGAATGGTGTGAAACCATCATCAAGCGCAGCCCGTTTGCTATCCGCATGATTAAGCGAGCCCTTAATGCCGAACTTGACGGACAAAGCGGATTGATGGAGTTTGCAGGCGACGCAACCCTTATGTATTATCTCATGGACGAAGCACAGGAAGGCAAAAACGCTTTCCTTGAGAAACGTGACCCTGACTTTGACCAGTTCCCTCAATTCCCTGGCTAAATGATTAAGGCCGAGTGGTGCAACTATAAACTTGTCTTCAATTTCCTCGCTAAAACTTCTCGCGAGGAAATGAGGACAAAAGAAACATATTTTGTAAGAATATTTGACACGGATCAACCCGAAATTTTCGGTCTGGGCGAATGTGCCTTATTTAAAGGACTGAGTGCTGACGATGTCCCTGACTTTGAAAACAGACTGGATGAGGCTTGCCGACAACCACTCGACAGCTTACCGCAGATGAGTGCGATCCGTTTCGGGTTTGAAACCGCGTTAGCTGATTTCCAAAATGGCGGGAAAAGGATAATTCTCAATAATGATTGGATCAGCGGACTCCACCCTATAGCAATTAACGGGCTTATTTGGATGGGAGATAAAGCAGAAATGGTCAGACGTGTCGAGGAAAAGATTTCGAAAGGTTTCAAGATCCTCAAACTAAAGATCGGAGGGATAAACTTCGATGAAGAAATTTCAATATTAAAATCCATCAGAGAGCGTTTTGACCATAAGCAACTTGAAATACGACTTGACGCTAATGGCAGTTTCACACCTGTTAATGCGCTCGACCGTCTTGACAAGCTGAGTAAATTTGACATCCACTCCATAGAGCAACCCATAGCGGCCGGACAGCGAGAAGCGATGAGACGGATTTGTATAGAAAGTCCGATTGCTATTGCTCTTGACGAAGAATTGATTGGTTTTAACAGTACTGAAGCAAAGAGAGAAATACTCTCGGAAATCCGCCCTCAATATATCATTCTTAAACCGTCGCTCTGCGGCGGATTACGACAGTCTGACGAGTGGATAGATCTGGCGCATGAGTTTAACGTCGGATGGTGGGCTACCTCGGCTCTCGAATCAAATATCGGTCTTAACGCTATCGCCCAATGGGTTTCGACTAAAAACAATCATCTCGCTCAAGGTCTCGGCACCGGAGAATTATATACAAACAACATCCCCTCGCCTTTAACAATGGAAGGATGTCGATTGAATTATCGCCCGGATAAAAAATGGATAATTCCAGATTTGGTATGGCAGGATTAAACGATTTTGCAGAAGAATGGCTATCAGAAAATGATTTTATTGTAGCTCATACGTCGGGGTCAACCGGCAAACCAAAAGAAATAAAGCTACCGAAAGCAGACATGCGGGTGTCTGCTCTGGCAACCAACAAAAGATTTCATATCAACAGCGGTTCGACCATAGCTGCGCCGCTGTCTGTAAATTATATTGCCGGTAAAATGATGTGGGTAAGGGCCCATGAAGCTTCATGTCATCTCCTTGATATGCCGGTGAGCAATGAAGTAATTGTTTCTCGTGACATAGATTTACTGGCGGTAGTTCCGTCTCAGGTTGAAAGTCTATTATCCCAGCCTGAGGCAGCCGGTAGAATAAAAAACATGATTATCGGCGGTGCACCTCTCAGTGCCAACTTACGGACTAAACTGATAGAAAAAGGCTTCAATGCTTACATGACTTACGGCATGACAGAGACATGCAGTCATGTTGCGCTATCCAAAATTTCGGATACTGAAAACCATTTTGAAGCCATGCCGGGAATAAGCTTCGACTGCGACGAACGAGAATGCTTGATCATCAATGCTCCACAATACAGTTTCAGGAGACTGGTAACTAACGACATAGTCAAACTGATTGATACAACTTCATTTACTTGGGTCGGAAGATACGACAATGTAATCAACTCCGGAGGCATAAAAATTTCTCCTGAGCAACTCGAAAACAGAATAAAAGAATTTTTAAATCTTGATTTTTACGTTGTCGGTGAACCCGATGAGAAGTGGGGACAGATAGCTGTAATGATTTTTGAAGGAGATAAAAACCGTGAACTTGAAATCATAGAAATATTACGGTCAAAACTTGATCACCGTCTATGTCCAAAAAAAGCAATAGCGGTAAAAAGTCTGCCGAAAACATCCAATGGTAAGATACGTAGAATGACGATAGGGGAAATCAAAAACCAAGTTTACTGATTTTTCTAAGCATTGATTCGTTGAGAATCTTTATACGTCGACCATCCACAACAACTAGTTTATCGTTGACAAAGGTTGCAAGTGTGCGTATAGCATTGGAGGTCGTCATATTGGAGAGACTGGCGAGGTCTTCACGAGCCATATAAATCTTCAATGTTGAATTATCATCTTCATAACCATAATGATCAAGCAACACTATTAGCGCTTCAGCCAGTCGTCCACGTATATGCTTCTGAGTCAAAGACACTATTTTTTTATCAGAACCACCGAGATTGCGTGACAATTCCTGAATAAAGAATTTTGCAATCTTATTATTCTTATCTATAAGCTCATCAACAATCGCCAACGGCAACGCTCCTACTGTAG
>CAMWNL010000096.1 GCA_947175585.1 uncultured Bacteroidales bacterium
CTCTCAGCGCTGCGATGCAGCGAGTTGGCGGCGCTGCCGCTTCTCATTGTCCGTTGTCCTATGGCCGCAGGGCGGCTAAAGAGTTATAGCCATCTTGGCGAGTCGCTGACGGGCAGAATGGGCGGTGACGATTATTGCGTCCAGTTGGTGAGTGCTGACACTATCAAAAGACTGCTGCGCCAGACATATATTTTCCGGCGCAAGCAGAGCTATGAAAAATGATATTACGAGTAGAAACATTTTTCGAAACATATATTCGCTTGCGTCAATTTTAGTAGCAAGATTACTAATTACTCTAAAGACACGCAAAACCGAAATATGTTGCTTTTTATTATTATTTTATGATTGCAGACGAAGCACCACTTTGTTCGCCGACCTCATTTCCTTGTTGTACTTTCTTACCATAGTTAATTGTATAGTTGACGGAAATATTAACATATTGATGGAACTTAGTATCATATTCAGTTATGTCTGAAGTATAATATGTGCCGGTCATTTTAGATTTTGCAGCATTCCAACCGGTCCTAAACAGATTATTGGCAGTAAGTCTTATTTTCAAATTTTTATGAGACCATCCGGCTCCAATAAAGTATAAACTACGTTTGCTATAGATTGCATTAGTTTTTTCCTGAAGTTCTTTTTCTGGAGAAGTGTAATTCGCCATAAAATATAATTTACCAAGATACAGGGTTGCCTCAGTAGTGAACAGGAATGGATTGTAACTGCGGTTGTAAGAGCCTGTGCTCTTATAAAAGTTCTGGATTGGTCGGGCTCTCAGCTGCAATTTGCCATTGAAAAGAGTGAAATTAAAAGAGAGTCCAAAAGCGCCACCGCCATAATTCCCGTCATTAATATAGTTACGGATTATAGCGCTACCGTCTTTATAAGGAGAGTACACCGTAATCAGACGGTCGAAAGCTCCATAAAACACGCCAAACGCACTCATCTTGAAAATATTGTTAGCCAACCATGTGTAGACGATATTTGCGGTGGCAAGACGAGCATTTTTGGCAGTGGGATTACCGGTGATATAAAGGAATTCATTATCTTGCAATATGTCTGATGCCTTGTCAGAGATAGTTGGTGAATCTGATGCCACTTGAAAATAACCGGAGAAATGATTTTTCTGGTTTGGTGAGTATTGCAGCATAATATGAGTGAATGGATAGACTGTGTTGAGAGTCTTGCCATTAATGTCACTATATTCCCAGCTTACACCACAATCTGTGTTCATCGAAAATTTACTGCCCTTATAATTGTAGCCTATCTTGCCGGATGCGAAGACGTTAGAAAAGGCATCACTATAATGGTTTGAACCTGAGTATTTCAAAGAGTTACGTGATTCACCCCCATCTAAACCTGCCAGGATCGAATGGCGGTTGCCTAATTGTTTGCGACCATTGGCTTTAAGCCTGTAAAAATATGCATTTTCATTAGCGTCTCGTGTAATTGATTGATTGTTGGCAGTGTTGTAAGACAGCCGATCGTTTGTATGGGTGAAATTGAAGGTTGGAGTAAAGTCGATTGAGTAATTATTGGGAAGTGAGAAATTGAACAAGCCCGAATAGCTTAGTGTGTTTTTGCGTGTAGGATTAGAACGCTTGTATCTTGAGACTGATTTATCGACGTCAGTAATGGAGATATTTCCGTTAAGATTATACACAGGGATATCGTCATGGGTAAAACCTACGGTATTGCGAATCTGAGTTTTTTCAGTGTTGTATGTTGCCCGGAATGTGATCGGATACTGATTTCTTTTGTAATTTGAATTTTCAATGAGTTCTTCTCTGATTATATGATTCTCCTTACCATCGTTACCCTTAATGAGGTAGTCCTCAGTCGTTGAATTGCCGATGTGTTTACTTTCGGTATTATTGCCTGCTACATATATGTCATAGCTCATTTTTCCGTAATTAAACTTGCTGAAAACTGATGCATTGCTTGTTAGGCCGGCAAGGAAGTTTTCTGATAATGATGCTTTGGTGTAACCTCCGTAGGCATATTCCTGGACTATGAAGTTCAACACTCTTGTATCGCCTTGAAATCTTGGGTCAACCGGGGCTTCGAGATATTCGACACGCCTTACGTCGTTAGTCGGAATCCCATCAACATCTTGTTGCGATGCAGGTAGGCCGTTAATGTATAATGAAACAGCCTGTCCGGCATTATCGGTAACAGAGTTATTGATTATGTTTACATTAATCTGAGGGATTGCCATAAATCTCAGAAGGTCGACAAGATTCTGAGCCGCACTTTTCTGACGAACGCCCGGCATATATACCGTTCTGTCTGACTGAGCAGTGGCGCTTTTCTCGTGTACCGTGAGGCTTGTCAGGCTAATTGATGTTTCATGCATTACAACTGTACCTATATTAAAAGATTTAGGATTTTGGTATTCTGTTTTATAGCCAAGACAACTGAATTTCGCTATGACGTTGCGATGGTCGCAGGGAATGGAGAACCGGCCTAAATCATCGGTTACTCCGTAAGTTATCACAGTTGAGTCGTTAGGAGACAGCAACATTACAGTCGCTGAAATCACAGGCTCATTGTCAGAGTCTAAAGTCCGTCCTTTATACTGGAACTTGCCATGCTGAAGAGCCTCGACATAGTAGCAGTCACCTTTTTTAGAAAGGATGACAGGATTATTACCTATAATTTTAAGAATTGCGTCATACGCGTTATCCGTATCAACGATTGCCGTTGTGTTGTAATGGTCGAGGTCTTTATAAATAAAAGAAAGGTTGAGTTCCGGATATTTTCGTCCTGCTTCAACAAGAGCTTTTGATATAGGAGTGTTTTGAAATTTGAATGAATAGTTAGCTGCGTTGGCTGAGATGAGGATGGTCGCAACTAAGAAAAGTACAATATATTTTCTCATAGTCAGTCTACGATTAACGATTTATCTGTCTTGATGATGTTGATCTGTTCGAAGTTATTGAGCTGATCTATGACTTCGTCAAGGCTTAAAGCCGGATTAAATTTAAAGTAAAGATGCAGTCGCTTGGTGGCGTCATTATTGAAAGTGATATCAACACCATAAGTCTCGGCAACGGCTTGCAAGATTTCTTCAAGTGCGTTGTCCTCAAACAGAATCGGAATGACCGGTTCAATTGCGGTTGAATCCGGTATGGTCGGTTGTGTTGATGGAGTTTCAATCTCCACGGTCTGTAAGTCTGATTCAAACGCCGCAAGAGTTTCGTGCTCTCTCGCTGAGAATGAAGAGGTTGTGATTGCAACGCCAATTGCTATGGCTGCGAACGATGAGAGTGCGAGTATAGCGATTGTTGCGGCGCGATGTCTGGTGAAAAGCAAGAATTTTTTATGAGAGCTAAGATGTTGTTCACTAAAACGCTGCCACTCATCATCGACAGAAACGCGAGATGCTGATTTATTAGCTTTAACAGATGAATTGATCTTGCATAAAAGTTTATATGTACCACGTGTCTCGGGGTCATTCATTATGCACGCGAGTTCTTCGGCGTCATAACGCTCAGGATGCTCAAGAATATCTATCACGAGGTCATAACGTCTGTCGTTCGAGATGTCGTTCGGGTTACGGTTCATTGTGGGTAAGTTTTTTGCGTATTACTTTTAGTGCCTGACGGAAATGCTTATAAACTGCGTTTTCACTTATACCCATCGATTTAGCTACTTTGCTAAATTTCATCCCTTTGTCGAAGCGTAAGTCCATTATCTGACGCTCCTGGATAGTCAGATCATCATTGATAATCTGATATATGCGTGCGATGGTTCCTTCATCTGGCCAGTCGTCTCGCTCATATTCATCATTTTCGAGAAAAAAGAGGTTGGTTACTCTGTTTTTGATTTCGAGGTCGCGAATCTGGTTTAGGCAGCGATTGCGCACTGCCTTGACAAGATAGGCAGGCGAGACTATCTGGTTTTGGGGAGCAGTCAGCAACGAGGCAAAGATATCATGGACGATGTCGCGCGCAATGTCATCGTCATGAATCATAGCCAAAGCCAAACTGTGCAGGCGGCTGAAGTTTGCTTTGAAAAGCAGCTCTATGTCATTTTTATCCGTCATACACTAATAAGACACATAACACCTCATTTACTAAACCTTTATTATAGAAAAAATTAGGACGCACATTGGTGCGTCCAGGATAATGTATTGATTTACAGGAGAAAAAATAGTATTGAGCTAAGCCTATATAAATCTTATTTCAGGGCTTTGCCGTCAGAGAAGGCGTTGCCTACGCGTTTGCCCAAAGTTATATAACCGTTGTGGATTGGATCGAAGGTTATGAGCTGCATTTTTTCGACGTCAGGTTTGCCGTCTTCGGCGAGATATTTTTCATCGCAGATAATATTTACGATTTCGGCAATGATATAATAGCCGGTTTCTGACTCGTAAAGTTTTTCTTTGATGCGACATTCGAGAGTCATCGGGAAGCAGTCGAATACGGGAGCATCAACGTTTTCAGCTTTCGAAGAGTTCCAGCCTGTCACGGCCATTTTATCGGGGTGAGTCTTGGCGCTTACAATCCCGACGTAGTCTGACGCTGTCAGTGTATCGGTGGTTGCGAAAGCGACGGTGAAGTCGGGACAACAGTTAAGGTTGGCAGTAGTGGCGTGTGAGCCCATCGATATCATAATCTCGGTCATATCCCACTGGCCACCCCACGCAGCGTTCATTGCATTGGGAGTGCCGTCGGCGTTATATGTGCCGATAATCAAGACAGGCTGTGGAAGCATCCACGCTTTAGGTTTAAAATTTTTCATGATGATATAATCTTTAGTTGTAAACTAAGACAAAGTTAAGCAAAAATATAGTGAAAAATATCATCATCGGTTCTCATATTTTGTACCGGTCATATATAATCGTTAACTTTGTAATATGGTAATAAGGAATGTCAATAGAATCTTAGAAATTAAGAATACACTCTTTATGAAACTTAAGGAGGAGTATGCATTTTGGTCTTATGACCCTGATTCTATCCAATTGTCAAAATTTGGAGATGACCAACTTATCGCCTTGACAATGCGCTATCTTGATTTGCCGGAAATTAAAATGTTGTTTTCAATTTACTCTCAAAAAAAGATTAAGGAAGCATGGCGAAACTTATTAGTTCCGGAGGGTGAATACTTATACACGCTCAACCGCTTTTTTGCGTGGTATTATTTCAAGGTCAAGAAGCCAGATCAATATCTTAAGGCTCTTCAAACTCGTCATCTCAATAAAATCCTTGGCAAATGAAAGGTCTGACTCCAACAACTGCAGCTCTATTTGATAAGGTTTCAAAACTTAATTGTATCAAGCCTTACATTTTGGTAGGTGGTACTGCATTATCGTTGCAATTAGGCGCAAGGCTTAGCGAGGATTTAGATTTTATGACGTGGAGAAAATCTAAAAATGAGAAAAGAGAAGTCGACTGGCCCGGTATAAAGGATGAGTTATCATTGATAGGGAACATCGAAAGGTATGAAATTTTGGATTTGGCTCATGTTGAGTTTTATATAGAAGGTGTCAAACTCTCCTTTTATGCAAGCCCGAATTATTCGCCGGTGGATGAAATTATCCACATTCTTAATAATATCAGGGTTGCCGATAAAAAATCGATTGGTGCTATGAAAATGGAAGTAATGCTCAGAAGAAGTAAATTTAGAGACTATTATGACATTTACACCATTCTGCAGACCGGGGTAGATATAAATGAAATGATAACTAAGGCTCTAAAATACTCCGGGCACAAGCTAAAATCTAAAAATCTCATTGCGATGCTTACTCGCTCAGAACGATTTATTCCAGATTCAGAGTTTAAGGCACTTCAGCCAATCTATGATGTGAGTCCTAAAGACATTGAGCGATTTATAATAGAAAAGATCGTTGAAAGTTCGCTGTAAAGAAGTGGACTATATGTAATCAATTGATAGGTTGGCCATATTCCAGGGCGCGCTGCACTTATATGTCAGTTTTCAGCAGAGTCTTTTCTCCATTGGAGGAAAAAATGATATTATCTGCGGAATATTGATTGTCGGTGCTTACCGGTTATGACACTTCGTCAAATATGAATTTGACCGTGGTGGCATCGACTATCGTTACAGACCAAAAGCCTCTTGGATTGTGAAATGTCTGACCTACAGTTAAACTATGGACTTGTCCTTCAGGGTCAAAAAGTTTTGATATGGATATATCAGTGCCGTTTGTGATTTTGATTGTCAGCTCGCTCGCGTGTTTGTTTGCTTTAATCTGATTGTTATTTTCCAAGTTATGATGTGGGGTTTACTTGCGCCAGAATGTTGGGGTAAAGAGGACGAGGATGGTGAAGATTTCGAGACGTCCGATAAGCATCAGGATTGAGAGAATCCATTTGGCGGCGTCGGGCAAGGCGGCGTATGAGGCACCATATCCGGTGATGCCTGAGCCGAGACCTGTGTTGCATACACATGAGAATGCAGAGAAAAATGCATCAACCAGCGGCACTTCAAAAGAGGCGAGAATAAGGCCACCGGTGACAACAAGAAGCATATATATGCAAAGAAAGACGACGACTTTATTGACAAGGTCAGGGTTGACAACGCTACCGTTCATTCTGACAGACATGATAGCATTGGGGTGGATGCAGCGGTAGACTTCGTTACGGCAGTTTTTTATCAGAATCAGTATGCGGTCGAGTTTTGCGCCACCGCTGGTCGATCCGGCGCATGCGCCCGAAAACATCATGACAAACATCAGAGCGAGCACAAAAGGTCCCCAGGC
>CAMWNL010000097.1 GCA_947175585.1 uncultured Bacteroidales bacterium
CTGGACACTGATGGAAATATCAAGAGTTTCCGCGACGCGGAGGGAAATGTTTATATATCGAACACGAGTTCAGATAATGAGTTAAATGATGCTATAATAAAGTCGGTGAAGTCGGTGGTAAATTCTGCGACGAAGGAGGCTGCTAAGGCTGCTTCAAAGGCCGCGTCAAAATCTAAATCAAATATTAAGCGGACTGTGACAACTACTTCAAAAGATGGAACTGTTATAACAACTTCATATAATATCTGATTATACTTACTATAGGTTTTATGGACAACAGGTCAGACTGATGAGAGTATCAGCCTGACCTGAAATTTTTATATGCTTTTTTTTAGTCTGCAGGCGTCAGATCCGAGAGCTTAAACATTGCGATCGCCTTTGGAGTCATGTAGGCGACAAGTTCGTATGGATAGAAGGCAACGTCAATGAAGCCTTGTGCGTAGGAAGCGACCTCGTAGGGTTGATATGAAAAAATAATCTCATTGTCGGCGGAAACGTAAAAATTTCCGTTGGCAGGAAGTGCATTTATTTCTGTCGGGCCGTAGAGAGACGTGTTGTTGTCGGCGCGTTCGGCTATCAGTTTTGGCAGTTGGGTCAGACCGTCGGCTGTAAATATATCAGAAAGCGTGATAATCCGGCCTTCGTTTATGCGGTAATTGATATATTCTTTTGTTCTCATGCCGTGGGCGGCTTTCGGAACCATGCTTTCATGGGAAACGCAGTAGACAAACCACTCACTTGATAAATTAACTGCATATCCTTTGACGATCTCACATCCGTCGGTTCTGGGGAAAGCCACTTTCTTATCAGTCGGCGTGGCTGTATATCCGCTTTCGTCTGCCGCTTTCTTGAAGTAAGAATTTATCACAGCCCGGTAATCGACGCCGACAGTGTCAAAAGCGGCATTAAATATTGAATCCTGAAGAGGGCGGATATCGTTATGTCCGATAAGAGTAGGGATGACCATAGAGACTGAGTCGAGAAATATCATCTCTCTGTCGCTCTCGATTGAGGTAAGCGAATCGGTGAGCAGATAATATGAACTTTGTGATAATTCGGCCATGCTGATTGTCGTGTCATTGTAGACCGAACGGTCGGAACACGATCCGATGGTAAGCGCAGCCGCGGCTGCAATGGGGAGTATTTTATAAGCGAGCTTCATGACAATTGTTTTAGTGTAATAACAAAGCCGCAACATAGTGAGTTCACACTACTGTTGCGGCTGTTAAGCGGTATTTGATAATCTTATCTAAGTTTAAGTTTTTGTCCGATGCGGAGGGTCGTGGTCGTGGTGATGCCGTTGAGTTTGCAGAGTTTTGCAACTGTTGTGCCGTTACGCGAAGCAATCTTTCCAAGAGAATCACCCTTCTTTACACTATAGACTGATGAAGAAGCCGAGCCACTCTTTTTGCCTTTGGTCGAAGGATCGGGAATGTAAGGTTTCGGAGGATTCTCGGCGCGATATTTAGCGGCATATTCGGAGTTGGCCTGCGGTGAGAAGTTACGGGCTTTCTGATAGGTCGCTTTATCGAAAGTATATATGTCAGTGTGAGTAGTCTGATTTGCAAAGTCGAAAATCGCGCAGGGGTTGATGGCATAACCCATATAGCGAGTCTCGAAGTGAAGGTGAGGACCTGTCGAACGGCCAGTATTACCACCTAATGCTATCGGATCACCTGCCTTGACATATTGATCCGGCTCGACAAGAAATTTTGAAAGGTGACCGTAGACGGTTTCAAGATCATTGGTGTGGCGGACAACGACATAATATCCGTAGCCACGGCGTTCGTATTTAGTGAGGCGAACTTTGCCATCAAATGCGGCGCGAATAGTATCACCCATGTTGATTTTCAGGTCTACACCTTTGTGCATTCGGCGGAAGCGACGGCGATAGCCATAAGGAGAGGTGATATATCCCGGGTGAGGCATAGCATAGTGAGAAACGTCAATCGGGGCAGTCTGGGGGACTGATACGCCGGCATAGCAGTTGACCATCTGGCTGTCCCAGCCTTCGGTATAGATGTCGAACTCGGGTTCATCTTCGTCGCTGAAAAGGCTTTCGAGGTATTTTGTGGCCTGATCGAGCTGTATGGCGGTATTGCCTTGGTTGGCAAGCAGGTCATCGTGCTGCTGGAGATGCTGACCCGGCAGACGGACGTTGCCGGGCTCTTCAGTGGCCGAAAGGCTCATCAATCCGGCTAAAGCTACAAATGCTGCAGTTAATGATGATTTTAAAATATTTTTTTGAGAGAGAAACATTATTAAGTTATATAATAAATTTATTACTAATCAATCAATTTCGTCAGGCTCGTAGATTGCTCTAAGAGTCATCGGGTAGTAATCAAAAATTTCTTCAGGCTTGAAGAAACGTTTGATTTCAATCTCTGCATTTTCAACAGAGTCGGAGGCATGAACTATATTCTCCTGGCCACTCATGCCAAAATCACCACGAATAGTTCCGGGGGCTGCTTTTCTGCAGTTTGTAGCACCTGTCATTACGCGCACTACGTCAACAGCATCTTTGCCTTTCAGACACATCACTATAACCGGAGTAGCCATCATCGACTCGACCAAAATCGGAAAGAACGGACGCTCAACAAGGTGGGCGTAATGTTCGCGCAAAATCTTTTCGTCAAGCTGCATCATTTTAATGCCTGCAATAAAGAGGCCTTTGCGTTGAAAACGGTCAATAACTTGGCCGACCAGACCACGCTGGATTGCCGACGGTTTTAGTATTACGAATGTCTGTTCCATTACTATATAATTACGTGGATTTCATGCTTTTCCCAAAGTTAACCATTTTTTTCCAAACAATGGACAACAGACTACTTAAAAAATAGTGAAAAAATGTTACTATGCAATGTAATAAGTTGGATTATAGCAACTTATCTATGTGGTGAAAAGTGCTAATATATGTTATAGAATTTTTAAGATATGCGGCTCCAGTCGCGGATGCCCTTTGAGGCCGCAGCGAGTTCGCGTGCGAACAACGAGTTTTCAGGGAGTGAGAGGTTCGGGTCTGAATCTATCAACTTTTCGGCTGCGCGTCGCGCAAGCTGAATGATCTGGCCGTCGGTAGCAAGGTTGGCAATGTGGAGGTCAAACGGGATGCCGCTCTGCATTGTGCCTTCGATATCTCCTGGGCCTCGCATCTGCATATCGGCTTCCGCAATAAGAAATCCATCGGATGTCTGAGTCATCAGTTCGAGACGCTGTCGGGTGGTCTTGGCAATCTGATGCTTCGACATCAAGATACAATAACTTTGCTCTGCACCACGTCCGACACGACCTCTGAGCTGATGGAGCTGGGAGAGTCCGAATCGCTCAGCATTCTCAATTATCATTACTGAGGCGTTGGGCACGTTTACGCCCACTTCAATGACAGTAGTCGCGACAAGAATATCGGCCTGATGAGTGGCAAAAAGATTCATCTGATAATCTTTTTCTGCAGGTTTCATGCGACCATGGACAAACGCCACACTATAATCTTTAAACGTTTCGCGAATCAGTTGATATCCTTCCTCAAGACTGCGGAGATCAAGTTTCTCATTTTCTTCAATGAGGGGGTAGACGATATATATCTGACGACCTTTGCGCAGCTGGGCATAAATCGCACGGTAGACCTGTGTGCGCTGTTCGTCGTAGCGGAGAAGTGTCTCGATAGGTTTACGGCCGGGGGGAAGTTCGTCAATCACTGATACGTCAAGGTCGCCGTAGACGGTCATCGCAAGTGTGCGTGGTATAGGAGTGGCGGTCATGACGAGGACATGAGGAGCGATATCGTTTTTAGTCCAGAGTTTAGCGCGCTGCGCCACACCGAAACGATGTTGCTCGTCGATGACGACAAAGCCGAGGTTATGAAACTGCACCGTGTCTTCAATGACGGCGTGAGTACCGATAAGTATTGAGAGTGAACCGTCGGTAAGAGCGGAGTGTATGCGCTGGCGCTCGCGACGTCCGGTCGAACCTGTCAGGAGCGCGACTTCTATGCCCAAAGGGGCGACCATCTTGGATATGGTCTCGTAATGTTGGGTAGCGAGTATTTCGGTGGGAGCCATCAGACATGCCTGCAGGCCGTTGTCGACAGCAAGCAGCATTGACATAAGCGCAACGAGTGTCTTACCGCTGCCGACATCGCCTTGCACGAGACGGTTCATCTGCCGGCCGGTGTTTACGTCGGCACGAATTTCCTTGATGACTCTCTTCTGAGCGCCGGTCAGGTCGAATGGCAGACATTCGCGGTAAAAGCGATTGAACATTTCACCGACCCGAGTAAATCTATGTCCGGTGGAAATGTTCTTACGGCGCATTGAGCGGCGCAGCATGTCGACCTGAATGTAGATAAGTTCGTCAAATTTCAGTCTGAGTTTTGCCTGACGCAGGCTCTCGGAGTCGGTAGGATTGTGAATTTCAGACAACGCCCGGTCAAGGGACATCAGCCTGTTGTCATTGATGACTGACTGCGGCAACGGGTCTACAATGCGGCTGCGTGATTTCAGAAGGGTGTTAACCCAGGCTGCTATCTGACGTGAAGTGATATTGGCGTTGCGTAGTTTTTCAGTCAGGGGATAGACTCCACGGACCGGTTGCTGAGCGGCAGCAGACGATGGTAAGTCAATCTCGGGATGGCTCATCTGCTTTACGCCCATAAAGCTTGAAGGCTTGCCGAAGACAACATATTCTGTTCCGGCTGTAAGACTATCACGTATGGCTTTGATACGCCTGAACCAGACGATTTCGAGAGTGGCAGTGCCGTCGGAGAACAGACCTACCAAGCGCATTTTCGCGCCTTCACCGATGGTGTTGAACGTGACGAAGCGACCTTTAATCTGGACATAAGGCATATCGTCATTGAGTTCGCGGATGGTATAGACTTTCGAACGGTCGAGATAATGTGTCGGAAAATGACGTATGAGATCGTAGCCTGACGCGATGCCGAGTTCTTTTTTCAGTAATTCGGCTCTGCGCGGACCTACGCCTTTAAGAAATTTTATGTCATAGCTGCGAAGCGAATTCATTCTACTTCATCAGCAGTTCGGCGACGGCAATATCGCCGGGATTAGTGATTTTGATATTTGAAGCCGAGCCGCCGGTGAGTCTGAGGTTGGAGAATCCAGCGGCCTCCATGACAGAGGCATCGTCAGTGAAACTGTCACGGTAAGGAAGCGAATAGGCCTGTCGGAGACAATTGGCGCGGAAGGCCTGCGGAGTCTGGACCGCACGCATGATGCTGCGGTCAACGCTTTCACTCAGACCGTCGGACCTAAGAGCCCTCAAAGAGTCAGTGACGGGAATGGCCGGGATGGCTCCGTCAACGTCAGGGTCATCCAATGCTTCGGTAAGGCCATTAATGATATTTGAATCAACGAGAGGTCTGACTCCGTCGTGAACCATAATTATGCCGGCCTTTTCATCAGACGAACTGATAGCATTACGCACGGATTCCCATCGTGAGGATCCGCCGAACACAATGCGCGGAGACATGAATTTATAATCAGAGCAAAGTTTCTGCCAGAAATCAGCCATATCGCGACTTATGACGATAGTGAGTCCGGCTTCGGGCAGCAGACTCCTGAGTCGGTCGATAGTGTGCATCAGAAGGGGGCGGCCGGCGAGCAGACAAAATTGTTTGGGCAGCGGAGCTCCATAACGGAGTCCGCTGCCCGCAGCAACAATTATGATTTCAATTGATGGCATCAGTCAGCAAACATCGGATAATCAGTCATCATTGAATTGACTTTTTCGCGCACTGAACTGATGACAGCAGGGCTATCAGCATTGGTAAGAACGGTGTCAATCATTTCGACGATTTCTCCCATGCTTTCAGTCTTCACGCCGCGAGTTGTGATTGCCGGTGTGCCGAGACGGATACCGGAGGTCTGGAAGGGAGAACGAGAGTCGAAGGGAACCATGTTCTTATTAGCAGTGATGTCAGCTTCGACAAGCACTTTTTCAGCAACCTTACCGGTGAGGTCAGGGAACTTGGTGCGGAGGTCGACGAGAATACAGTGGTTTTCTGTGCCATCGCTGACAATCTTGTAGCCCTTGTCTTTGAGGGCTTCGGCCATAGCGGCTGCATTGGCCTTAACACGAGTCTGATAGTCTTTGAACTCGGGAGTGAGAGCTTCGCCGAACGCAACGGCTTTAGCAGCGATAACATGTTCGAGCGGACCGCCCTGAACACCGGGGAACACCGCAGAGTCGATAAGCTGTGACATCATGCGAACTTCGCCCTTAGGATTAGTCTTGCCCCAGGGGTTTTCAAAATCCTTGCCGAGCAAAATCAGACCGCCGCGAGGTCCACGGAGAGTCTTATGAGTAGTTGAAGTCACGATGTGAGCATATTTCAACGGATTGTCAAGCAAACCTGCTGCGATAAGACCTGCAGGGTGAGCCATATCGACCATAAGGATTGCTCCGATTTCGTCAGCGATTTTGCGCATACGTGCGTAATCCCATTCGCGAGAATAAGCGCTTGCACCACCGACAATCAATTTCGGACGCTCGCGGAGAGCGACTTCTTCCATCTGGTCATAGTCAACGAGACCGTTGTCTTCGCGTACGTTGTATTCGAGTGCATTGAAAACGAGGCCTGAGAAGTTGACAGGGCTGCCGTGGCTGAGGTGACCGCCGTGTGACAGATTAAGGCCGAGGAATTTGTCGCCGGGTTTCATTACGGTCATAAAAACGGCCATGTTAGCC
>CAMWNL010000098.1 GCA_947175585.1 uncultured Bacteroidales bacterium
CGCCTCTCATCTTAAGCGCTCCGTGGGGCTCTGAAACAACCAATAGCTTTCTGAATCTCGGTTTGATGATTGAAACGCCTGGCGACGAAACTCCTGAGAGTATTTTAAAGACATTACAAACCGTTGAGCGCAGAATATCCGATACCCCTCATCGTAATCCTGACGGCAGTTATGCTGATCGTCCGATAGATATCGACTTGATTGCGGTTGATGATAAAATCATCGACACTCCATCGCTGCAGTTACCTCATCCGCGTATGCACATGCGTGACTTTGTCCTTAAGCCTATTGCAGATCTTGATCCTTATTGGCAGCATCCCCTCACAGGCAAAACCGCCAAACAAATGCTCGATTCACTATGATTTCAAATTGTAAGAAAAATTTGTTGACAATAGTTGTTTTGTCGCATTAGATACTTTAGTATTGCGTAAATACAGATTTCATAGAGAATAAATGTAGAAATATGTTTGTTGGTTGGTATAATTACTTTCCCGGCGGATCATGGTTTTTCATGGGCAGCCTATGAAGACAGCCGCTACAGAATGTTCCAAGGTTACTTTGACGTATTTGATGTAGAGGGTATGGCTCCTTATGTTGAGGACAATACAGATCCTAATGAAGGTTGGACTAATATCGGCAACGCAACATTTGTGGATGCATGGATTACTCCTTCCTATAAATTTAATGACGGAACTCAAGTAAACCCCTCTGATTATCCTATCGAAGCGACCCTTCAGCAGAATGACGAAATCCCGACTCTATATCGTCTCTTAAATCCCTATTATGATCAGAATTGGCCAATCGTAAGCATGAATCAGTCTAATAAGACAGGTTATATTGTTTTCGATATTGCCGATCCCGATCACGTAATTGTTAAGGCCGGATATCCTGCAGGTTTCAAAAATTCCAATGGCGAATTCTATGTCTATGGTATTCTTGGATGGCAGATCTGGACTTTTGGATCAAGCTGGGATGATTCTTATCTTCCTGAACTTATTGCATACATGGAAGAAGACTATATGCCTTTTGACACCTATGCAGATGGCGTGGTAACAGTTAACATGAGTGTCTTTGATACAAGTGCTAAGTGTGAAAATGCTTATTCATGGAATAATAACCCTTATGTAGTTTCTACAATTACTTTCCCCAGCGATGATACTAACGGTATCATTGATATCGAGGCAAATCACAAAGCTCCCGTTGAATAATTCAACCTCCAGGGGCTACGCGTAGATAACCCTGCTGCAGGCCAGTTTGTAATCAAACGCCAGGGTTCTAACGTTACAAAGACTATCGTTCGATAAGCAACCATAACAAACTCCGAAATAATATCCCCCTGCTTGACGTGTCAGGCAGGGGGATAATTTTTTAGTACAAGTTTAGAACAACTCGGAGACAACGTCGAGGGAGTGTAGAGGGGTCAGTTTGCAATAGTGCATGTCATAGTATCGGAGAATACCGTCCAGTAATGTGCGGCGGTCATTACGGGTGAGCTTGACTCGCTCTATATTCTCGCGAGTGAGACGGCTGAGTAGTTTCACGGCCTTCGCTTCGTCTCCGGTGACCGCGACGTTTGATGATGGCAGGGAGAGCCTCCAACGCGCCGCTTCGAGGTCAAATAGAGCCTGAGGTTGCCAATCACTCATGTCCGGCTCTATGCCGAGCGGGATCGTCATGCGGTAGAGTGTCCACAGTGCGAAATTTGCGACGCCGCGCGGCCCGGCGCAGTTCAGGGCGTCAACAGTGTCAAAAATCGTCAGTGACAATGCGTCGTCATGAGTTGTGTTACGCAGTAATTTCTCAAACACTTCTGCCAGAAATAGAGCCATTGCGAGCTTGGTTGGATCACTTATCATCGCCAAGCCTACCTGCATTGGCTTGAGGTCGCGTATAAATATTACATCGCGGTCTCCACGTATGTCACATACTCCTTCAAAGGCCGCCAAGGGCATCGTCAATGCTTTGCGTCGACTTGCCTCACGACCTTTTCCGGCCGGCATTGCAAATGACACATAGCCGCGTTCGGCGCTCCATGCTGACAATATTGAGCGCGAATCACTGTATTTTATCGTGCGTAGAGCTATGCAGTGTAAAGTTTCAAACATTCGGTTTATCTCCTTTTTTCTTACCTGAAAAGTCCCTTAAATGGTCTTTTGAGGCGTTTTTGAGAATAAAATTACTAAAAAAATCTTAAAACGCGAGGTATTTCGTGATAATTTTTGTCCAATTCCAAAAAAGTCTCTATATTTGCACTCGCTTTCAGCAACGATGGCCCATTCGTCTATCGGCTAGGACGCAAGATTTTCATTCTTGAAAGAGGAGTTCGATTCTCCTATGGGCTACTAAAAATAAAAACGAATAAAGTAAACGAATTAAAAAATGGCAAATCATAAGTCATCAATCAAAAGAATCCGTCAGACAGAGTCTCGCCGTCTGCGCAATCGTTACTATGCTAAAACAGCTCGTAACGCTGTCCGCAATCTGCGCAAGATGACCAACAAGGCTGAAGCAGAATCTAAGTTCCGTGTTGTTGGTGCTATGCTTGACCGTCTTGCTGCCAAGAACGCAATCTCTAAGAACAAAGCTGCTAATCTTAAAAGCAAGCTTGCTCACCACATTGCTAAATTAGCAGCCTAATAGCGACGGACGCTTTTAGCGCAATGGCCCATTCGTCTATCGGCTAGGACGCAAGATTTTCATTCTTGAAAGAGGAGTTCGATTCTCCTATGGGCTACATGAGATCTCGATTTTAATCGGGATCTTTTTCTTTGTATATATGTCTGACAAGTCAGATAACAAAAAAGCCTGGTGTGAACCAGGCTTTTTTGTTGGAATCAATTGATTTTATTTGGCGAGGCAAGCATCGAGAGCCTCGGTTATCGCGTGGCGGTCAAGATGCTGACCAATGATAACGAGTTTAATCATGCGGTCACCGTAGGTTTCATCCCAATCGCGCATGAGTCCCGGTTCGCGTTGCATAAGCGCAATGAGTTCCTCTTCCGGGGCTGTTACATACCAGAATCCTGATTCAGTCAGTTTTTTCTGACGACCGGCTTGCTCAAACAGGAATGACATGTCGAGATTATGTTTGAAATACACTATGCCTTTTGCACGGATGATGTTTGATGGCCAATTTTGGGCCAGAAAACGGTCAAATTTGTGGAGATCGAAGGGTTGGCGACGGTAGTACACAAATGTCTGAATACCGTATTCTTCTGCTTCTCCTTCACCGTGGTGGTGATGATGATGGTGGTGACATGTGCAGTGCTCATCATCACAGTGATCATGGTCATGGTCGTGATCGTGATGATGATCCTCATGGTCATGATGGTGCTCGTCCTCGTGTTTATGATGGTGGTGGTGTGGATGGTGAGCCTCCTCCTCTTCTTCTGCACTTACGGCTCTCTCGATTTCGTGAACCCAGGCTGCAGATGTCGCTACTTTTTCAAAGTTGAACAGTTTTGTATCAATGATATCCTCAAGGGCTACATCAGCGTAGTCACACTCAATTATACGAGCTTTGGGCTGAATGGCACGGATGATAGCACGGATATGAGCGGCTTCCTCGGCTGAAACTTCCGAGATTTTATTAAGAAGGATGATATTACAGAACTCAATCTGTTCGATAATGAGATTTTCGATGTCTTCCTCGCCTTTGTCGGGACGCGAGAGGCTATCACCGCATCCAAACTCGTCACGCATGCGTAGCGCGTCTACAACCGTCACAATGCAGTCAAGTCGTGGTATGCCGTGGGCGGTGTATTGCTCGTCCATCATACGCATGGAAGTGATTGTCTGTGCGATCGGCGCGGGTTCGCATATGCCGCTTGCTTCAATAACTATGTAGTCGAATCGTTGAGATGCAATCAGGTCGCTGAGTTGCTTGACAAGATCCATCTGAAGTGTGCAGCATATACAGCCGTTTTGCAGCGCTACGAGGTCGTCAGAGTTTTGATTCTGGCCGACAACTCCTCCTTTCTGGATTAGAGATGCGTCGATATTAACTTCACCGATATCGTTTACTATAACGGCAAATCGAATGCCTTTACGATTGGTGAGAATATGGTTGAGCAGGGTCGTCTTACCGCTGCCGAGATAGCCTGTGAGAAGCAGTACGGGTGTTTGATTTTTTTCCATAATCAGAAATTAACTATTATGTCGGAAACTACGGGAAGATGGTCAGAAGCGGTGTTTTGGGCCGGTTCGGGGACGAAACATGATTTAAGCTGGAAGTTTTCTTTCGGATATCCGAAGATGAAGTCGAGTTTATCTTGAGGCACGTCAGCCGGCCACGTCTTGCGGTCATTTGTTAGCTCTTTCATTTTTGCTTTGATTGATTCTATATAAATTTGACCGTTGGTAGCATTAAAATCTCCTGCAAGGAGAGCCGGATAGGGTGATTGAGTTAGTTTGTCGGCAACAAAACGAGCTTGTTTTTTACGTGTATCGTGATCGCGGTAATCAAGGTGTGTGCAGGCAAACACTATCTTATGATCAGGTAGCTCAAAAGTGCCTATGAGTAGTGCGCGAGGCTCTTCGTTGCCGGGATTGGGAAGCTCGAATTTCTCAATCTTTTCTGCCGGATATCTTGACAGAATACCTATGCCATAGTAACCAGGTCCGAAGTCAATGGCGCGTCCATAATATCCGAACATGCCTGTTCGCTGTGCAAGTTCAGTAACGTAGTTGAGTCCGTTGTTGTGTTTGGAGGCTGCGCGGTTAGTGTTGACGTCTACTTCCTGAATCGCAACAAAATCTGGATTATGGGCCTTTATTTCAGCTGCAAGGCGATCCATGTCGGCAAGTTCGCCGAATCGAAGGTTATATGTCATAATCTTCATTTCTTTTGGGGCGTATGCCTCTTCTACTAATTGCATTGCGAGTTCCGGATCATCTGTTGTGATGAAATCGGCGCCGTGATTGATGCAGTATTTAAGGTCTGCAGGAGAATTGACTGTCCATATATTGATAGTCTTGTCTAAAGCGCGCAGTTCGTCAAACCATTGAGGATTTGTACGGTAGACACTGATGTGATAGTCTGCACCGTCACCACCGATTTTGTCAAGCATAGCCGGTTCGGTTGCTGATAGAAATTGCACGGGGCGGCCACTCATTGCTACAAGATTATCAAAAGAGTTACGTGAGAATGTGATATAAGAAGTGCGGTCTGTCAATCCCTTTTCAGTAATCATGTTGATAGTCTTTTCCACTGCTACGTCTTCCCGTTTCGGGTCAGTATGGGTCTTCATCTCTACGACCAAGTCAGGTTTCAGACCTTTGGCCACCTCAAGGTAGCTGTCGAGAGTCGGTAGTGGTTCACCGTTAGCCAGACGAAGTTTCGATAGAGTTTCAGAGTCTGATTTCTCAATGTTGACACCCTTGAAATCCGGGTCATGGTTGACATAAAGAACATTGTCAGCCGATATCCAGACATCGAGCTCAACAGCATCCGCACCGATAGAATCGGCTTTGACAAGTGCTCTGATTGAATTTTGAGCAGAGCCTGGAGCATTCCAGTATCCGCGATGCGCCACAACTTGGGGACGAGCAGCAGACATTGTAAGTGTCCCGGCTACTGCAAAAGCAAAAGATAGAAGTCTTAAATTCATGATTTATTGTAAGTTAATTTAAAAATTATTCGTTGATTATTAATCTATTACAAAGGTAATCAAATTCTCGCCACGGTCAAATTTTTTTATGCGCCAGGAGGCTAAGCTGTGGGGTGCTTAAACAATTATGACCTTTAGCGCGTTAAGCATAAAAAATTTCGAATGAAATGAATGACCCGTTATTAAATATCAGCTACGGACTTTTTGTAATTACAGCCAATAAGGACGGCCGAGACAACGGTTGTATAGCCGATGCATTTCAGCAGGTCACGTCCCTGCCGGAACAAGTATCGCTTTGTCTGAATAAGTCTGACTTCACTTGCGACTTAATTGTCTCTACGGGCAAATTTACAGTCTCCATAATAAGTGAGAATGCTGATTTTGAGTTATTCAGGACTTTTGGCTTTCAATCAGGGAGAAACATTGACAAATTTGCAAATTTTGGAGCTGTCAGACGCCTCCCTAACGATACACTCGCAATCATCGCAGGAACCAATTCATATCTTACTGTCAATGTCAATCAGACAATAGATCTTGGAACTCACCTGTTGTTTATCGGTAAGGTTGATGAGAAGGAAGTGCTCAATGATGAACCGTCAATGACTTATGCTTACTATCGTAAACACATGCGTAAATCATTGGCAGATAATACAGATGGGAGTCATATTTGAAAAAATACGTTGAAACTACTAAATAACCGAAATTCAAAAACTAAAACGATTAACAATGAAAAAATTTCTACTCTTAGCCGTTGCTGCGGTAATGGCATTAGGCGCAAGTGCGCAGACAAACAAATGGTATGCCGGCGGCCAATTGACATTTGGACGTACAACTGAATCTGCCAGTGGTGTTAAAAGCACTCAGGTAACTGTTTTGCCTGAACTGGGATATAATCTGACTGATAATTTTGCCATCGGTGCGCAGGCCGGTGTTCAGTACCGTAAATCCGGCGGCGAAGAGAAGACCGTTTTTCAAATCAATCCCTATGCACGTTATACATATCTGAAATATGAACGTGTTAACCTATTTGTTGACGGAGGTGGTGATCTCGGCAGCGGAGGTGCACACGGCAGCACGGCAGTGC
>CAMWNL010000099.1 GCA_947175585.1 uncultured Bacteroidales bacterium
TTTATAGCCGAGCTGGCGGTGGGAACGGAAGTAATTTGCTTCAAGAATATCAAAAAGGAGATTGCATCTGGTCTTGGTGTTCCTATTGGGAGATATATCAGGGGGACAAGCTGATTGCTGATGCCAATGATGATATAACGGCAGTAACCGGGACTGTAGCTGTTGCAGCTATGATGATGGAAGGAAAATGCTTAGAGGGGTGTTGTATCGACGATGAAGATCTTTCTATGGAATTGTATTTTGAGGATGATATAGTATATGTCATTTGGCCGGAAAAAAGAGATGATGAATATCTGTCAAACTGGGTAGTATGCTCTGAAAGGCTAAATGTCTCATATAAAATGAAGAATGATTTAGAGATTATACAGACCATATATTATTAATCTGATTCAAAGAATATGTCAATGCCATCAACTACTGCATTGTATCACAAATAGTTATAAGGCTATCTGTCTTTGAGTTGCGAAAAACGTTTGCGACCGCGGAGGTAGTAGGCTGTCAGGATGTTGATATGGCAGTCGGGACGGGCGGCGAGGAGATTGATATTGGGGTGGGTGATATATGATTTTCGCATACGCGCGAAGTCTCGGTGAGCCTTGACGATGGCCACCGCGAATTTGAATTTCAGGGTAGCGATGTATTTAGCCCATGCAATGGTGTCGAGCAGACGGCGCCACAGCAGTTTGCGGCTGCGGACGCTGTCAGGCAGGTTTTTGTGGAGCATCAGCAGGTTGTTGCGGAAGTTGAGATAGGTCTTGCGCGGATTGGTGTCGGGCAGTGAGCCTCCGCCGAGATGAAAGACCGAGGTGTCGCAGACGGCCATTATCTTATAGCCGGCGAGCATGATGCGCCAACAGAGGTCTATTTCCTCCATGTGGGCGAAAAAGGCTGTGTCGAGGCCTCCGACTTTACGGTAGAGTTCAGATCTGACCATCAGACAGGCGCCGCTGGCCCAAAAGATTTCGATGTCTGAGTCATATTGGCCATCGTCGGTCTCGCAGGTGCCGAAGATGCGTCCGCGGCAGAAGGGGTAACCGTTGCGGTCGATGAATCCACCGGCTGCACCGGCATATTCAAATTTCTGAGTATCGTTGAAACTCAACAGCTTGGGCTGACATGCTCCGACCTCGGGATGCTCTTCCATAAATTGATATAGAGTGTTGATCCACCCGGCGCTCGTGGCGACATCTGAATTGAGCAGCACGGTGTAGCGGTAGTCGGTCAGGTCTATTGCGAGGTTGTAGCCTCCGGCAAAGCCGTGGTTTGTGTCGAAATAGATATGCTCGACATCGGCAAACTCGCTTTCGAGCAGGCGGCGCGAACCGTCGGTGCTACCGTTGTCGGCGACTATGACGCGCGCGATGGTCGGATCGGTGGTGGCGATGACTTCAGGTAAAAATTCGCGAAGCAGCTTTTCGCCGTTCCAGTTAAGTATGATTACAGCGACTTGGGGACGCTTATTGGTGTCGTGGTGGTTCATTGTCTTCAAAAGTTACGGGGCGTTTCCATCGTTTGTGAGTCCATAGCCATAGAGAGGGGTCGCGGAGTATGGTTTCACTGAGCATCTCGGCATAGCGGTCAGTCACGCTGAAGGGTCGGGTGGCGGTGATGTCACCCGTTATGTCACGGGTGACGATATGGTAGTGGCCGCGCTTCGGCTTATACATGTCCCAATAGACTACGCCCATGTTGAGTTTTCGCGCAAGGGTCTCCGTGCCTGTGATAAAGGCTGTTGGGTGGTTGAGAAAGTCGACCACGTGGATCAGGTCGCCGTGGCTCGGCCGCTGGTCACTCATAAACCCCACCACCGCAGGCAGCCCTGTGTCGCGACACGCGCGGATAATGTCACGGAAAACAGTGCTTTTGGGGAATGACCGCGAACCGAAGCGGCTGCGGAGTTTCAGCATCAGTCGGTCGGTCCACTTATCGCGGAGGGGACGGTAGACCTGACCGAAAACAATGCCTGTATCGGGCTTCAGGCGAGTGTGGAGAGTGACCGATGGAGCCCACTCCCAGTTGCCGCAGTGAGAGAAGTAGACCGCCACACTGCGCCCCTCACCTGTATAGCGGTCGATAAGCCCGACGTTATCAAAGGTCATGCGCTCACTGATCTGCCGGTCGCTGATGTGGAGCAGTTTTATGGTCTCGAATATGTAGTCGGCGAAGTTGCGGTAAAATTTTCGCGCGATCGCCTTGCGCTCGGCGCCATCTTTCTCGGGAAAACTGTCGCGCAGATTTTTGTCGACGGCCTTGCGGCGATAGCGCACGACGTAGTAGAGCAGTAGAAACGCTAAGTCAGCCAGACGGTAGAGGAGCCAGAACGGCATCAGCGCGCAGCCGTAAAGCAGTGCATAGAATATAGGATTGAGTAATTTGCGTATCATAAAATCAGACTTGCGTTCACACTTTCGCGCTCTGTTATCGGTTTGCCGATATAGACCGGGGCAATGGTGTTGTCGAGCGCTTCGGCCAGTTGGCTGTCAATGCCTGTGATTTCGACTTTCAGATAATTGTCAGTGAAGCCGCTCAGCGGATGTCCCTCGCGAGGGTGCTCTAAAAGCACGGGGCGGACAGAGCCTGTGAAGCGGCGCGTAAACCCGTCGAGCTTGCGCTCGCTGACAGCAAGCATCAGGCGTGTGCGGCGGTGTTTCTCTTCCTGACTGACAACATGGTCGATTTCCAGAGCCCGTGTGCCCGGGCGCTCGGAGTAGGTGAAGACGTGGAGCCGCGATATGTCGAGACTTTCGACAAAGGCTTTTGAGGCGGCAAAACATTCGTCGGTCTCGCCTCTCGCTCCGACAATCAGGTCTACACCGATAAAGGCATCAGGGATCGTCTGTCTGATTTTTTCGATTTTTGACGCGAACAGAGCTGTGTCGTAGTGACGGCGCATAAGTTTCAGCACTTCGTCAGAACCGCTCTGGAGCGGAACGTGGAAGTGAGGCATGAAACTGCGTGAACCGGCCACAAATTCGATAATCTCGTCGGTGAGGAGGTTAGGTTCGATTGATGAAATACGATAGCGCTCGATGCCGTCAACTTTGTCGAGCTCCTTGATAAGGTCGAGGAAATTGTCGTCGCGGCCCTTGCCAAACTCACCGATGTTGACTCCGGTGATGACGATTTCCTTGCCTCCTTGCGCCGCCACCTCGCGCGCCTGGGCGACAATCCCGTCGATGGTGCCTGAGCGCGAGCGTCCGCGAGCTTTGGGTATGGTGCAGTATGTGCACCAGTAGTCGCAGCCGTCCTGCACCTTGAGAAAATAACGGGTGCGGTCGCCTCGCGAGCATGATGGCATGAATGATCTGATGTCACGCGAATCTCCGACAAGACTCATCGGCTTGTGATCGGCCGACCATCGCTCGACGAAGTCACATAGTTCGAGTTTTCGGTCTATGCCCGCTACAATCTTGACGCCGGGGAGGGCGGCGACCTCGTCGCTTTTCAGTTGGGCGTAGCAGCCGGTGACTATTATGGCGGCGTCGGGGTAGCGTCGGTTGAGCGAGCGGATTGTCTGACGGCATTTCTTGTCGGCGAGATCAGTGACCGAGCAGGAGTTGATGACGATAAAGTCGGGTGTCTCACCCGGAGTGATGCGGCGCACTCCCTTCTCGGCAAACATGCGCGCCACGGTTGAGGTCTCCGCAAAGTTTAACTTGCAGCCGAAAGTGTGAAATAAAGCGGTGCGATTATCAAATGTTGATTTATCAATCATTTCTTGGCAGGATTGTATGAGTTGATGATTGCGGCAATCTCCGCGGCGTCAGTTTCGGATGTGCACCGGCTGACGGGAAGGCTGACCACGCTTTCCGCAAGTCGGCGTGCGACCGGCCGCTCAGGCTGATATGTGGAGGCATAGCAGGGTTGGTCAAACGGGGCGAGAGGGTAGTGGATGGCTGTCTCGACCCCTCTGTCAAGCATATAGCTCCTGAAACCGTCGCGGTCAGCGACCTGGACGACATACTGATGCCACACCGAACTGCTGTCGTCGCTGAACAGCGGCTTTATCACAGCCTGATTGTCGATCAGGCGATTATAGACCGAGGCGAGTCGGCGGCGTAGAGCGTTCTCAGCGTCGGTATAGGGGAGTTTGGCGCTCAGGATCGCCGCCTGGATAGGGTCGAGACGACTGTTGACGCCGCAATATATGTTATGGTATAATCTGTCTGACCCATAGTTGGCGAGGGCTCTGATAGAGTCAGCGAGCGAGGCGTCGGAAGTGGTGACGGCTCCGGCGTCGCCGAGAGCACCGATATTTTTTGTCGGGTAAAAACTGAATCCGGCGGCATCGCCCAGTGAGCCGGTGCGACGGCGACCGTCGGCCGTGGTTGCACCGATGGCCTGAGCGTTGTCCTCGATGATTTTAAGACCATGGACGTCGGCGAAGGCCTGCAGATTATCGTCGTAGCAGGTACGTCCGTAGAGGTGGACAGTCATGACGGCGCGTGTCCGTGGAGTCAGGTATTCGTCGAGTCGGGAAGTGTCGAGGTTCATGGTCCGGGGATCGGCTTCGGCGAACACCGGCACAAGTCCGTTGTCAGACACGGCAAGGACTGATGCGATATATGTATTGGCCGGCACTATCACCTCGTCGCCGGGCTGCATCACGCCGGTCTCGATGTAGGCGCGGAGTATCAGGCGGAGTGCGTCAAGACCGTTGCCAACGCCCACGCAGTATTTCGCTCCGCAGCTTGCGGCAAGAGCGTCCTCGAAGTCTGATACCTCTTTGCCGCCAATGTAGCGGCCGCTGGCTATCACTCGCTGCACGGCCTCGTTGATCTGCGAGATGAATGGCTCGTTGACGGTCTTCAGGTCGAGAAATGTATATCTTTTGTCGGTCATCGCTTATCGGCAGTCAGTTGTTTGAAGTCATCATACTCTCTGACATAATCGCTTTCGTCATACTTCTCGGAGGCGAGAACGAGACAGATCGAGCCTGATGAAAAATTATCAAGAGTGCGCCAGATACCTGCCGGAAGCAGTAGTCCGCGGCCGGGATTGTTGAGCGTGACGCGTCTGGACCGGCGACCGTCATCAACGACGACATCAAACGAGCCTGAGAGTGGCACGACAAATTCGCGTGTCGCTAAGTGGGAATGTCCGCCGCGTTCGGCTCCGGCCGGAAGGTCATAGAGATAGTAGACCCGTTTGATCTGCAAAGGCGCGGTCGCGAGGTTTTCCATAACGGTCAGACGGCCGTTGTCGTGCCTGATAGTGTTGATGTCAATAATCAGACAATCGTCGATATCGGAGTGGCGGTGGCTATCTGAGTTCATCGTCGAGTGAGGATTGAAATTGTTGGTAGTTGCTGATGTAGTCAGCTTCGTCATAGAGCTTGGATGCAATAGTCAGGCAGGTAGTGCCGGTCACGAAGTCGGTGATAGTGCGCCATGTCATCGGCGGCAGATAGAGGCCGACATTGCTTTTGTTGAGCGTGAATGATTTATCGCGTCCGTCACCGAAATCGACTGTAACGACGCATTGGCCTGATGTGGCGATGATGACTTCGGCACATGTGCGCAGTGCGCGGCCGTGGCGTTCGCGCCATGAGGGCACGTCATAAGTCCAGTAGACGCGTTGGATTTCAAACGGCAATATCCTGCCGCCCTCGGCAAACGACAGGTTGCCCCTGGGGTCGGTGATTTTAGGGAATTCGAGCAGACAGGGTTCAGAATACTTTTCCATCGGCGAGTTTCATTAGATATTGTCCGTAATCGGTGCGGTCAAGAGGCGCGGCGAGTTGACGGAGCTTGTCAGCGGAGATGAAACCTCTGCGGTAAGCCACTTCCTCGGGAGAGCTTATGATGACGCCTTGACGGCGCTCGATAGCCTCGACAAAGTTTGAGGCGTCGATAAGCGACTCGACAGTGCCCGTATCGAGCCATGCGAAACCTCGACCGAAGCATTTAACTTTCAGGCGCCCACTGCCGAGGTAGGCCTCGTTGATCGATGTTATTTCATATTCGCCTCTTGCCGAAGGTCTGACACCGGCGGCGATGTCGACTACGTCATTAGGATAAAAATACAGGCCGACGACGGCTTTGTCGCTGCGAGGCTGGTCGGGTTTCTCGACAATGTCGATAGGATTGCCGCTGTCATCGAGGGTCACGACTCCGAAGCGTCGGGGGTCGGTGACGGGATAGCCGAACACGGTGGCATAGCCGCTGTCGGCATTTCTGACTGCATCGAGCATCATGCCCGTGAAGCCCTGACCGTAGAAGATGTTGTCGCCCAGGATGAGACAGACGTTGTCATCGCCGATAAAGTCCCGTCCGATGACGAAAGCCTGAGCCAGTCCATCGGGTCTGCTCTGCACGGCGTATGAGAATTTCACGCCCCAGTTGTCACCTGTGCCGAGCAGACGCTCAATCTGGGGGAGGTCGACCGGGGTAGATATGATCAGGATGTCATTGATGCCGGCAAGCATAAGTGTCGACACCGGGTAATAGATCATCGGCTTGTCGTAGACAGGTACGAGCTGCTTTGACAGAGCCAGAGTGATAGGATATAGTCGGGTGCCGGATCCGCCGGCTAATACTATGCCTTTCATATCTGAGTCGTAGTTTAAGGGCGATTATTGCGGAGCGAGCGCCGAAAGCCGGTGTTCGAGTTCCGTTGATGTTAGACGGGTGGATAGGCGACCGCGGTGAGCCATTGAGATATTGCCGGTCTCTTCAGAGA
>CAMWNL010000100.1 GCA_947175585.1 uncultured Bacteroidales bacterium
CTATATTATAAGGCAAGGCCGCGCAATAAGCACGGCCTTTATTCAATCATTCAAACCGAAACCTTATTCGGTAGCGGTCGATGTCTCAGGTGACGCCTCATATTTATAAATGTCAACAAGGCGGATGTTGAATTTCAGATTAGAGTAAGCCGGGACACTACCGGTTGATGAATAACCATAGCCCATCGCATAAGGAACGATCAACTCAGCCGTGTCGCCTACATTCATATTACCAACACCTACAGCCCAACCGTCAATCAATCCGGAAAGCTGAGCGCGGTACACACCCGGAGCCGGAGAGGTGGAATTTGTCGACGAGTCGCATGCCACACCGTTATAGAGAGATAAGTGATAACGCACATCGACTGTGCTGGTATAAAGCGGAGTCAATGCATTTGAATCGGTAGTACGCTCATTGAAGTAATGAATAAGCACAAACGATGCGGGATCCCACTTCGGCACAAGCATTTCATAATACGGGCTACCGTCAGCGTTTTTACGAGCCTGCTGTTCGGCAAGCCATGTGTTATTTTTATCACGCCAGTCGATGATGGCCTTAGTGTCGGAGTCTTCTTCATCACAACCGACAAAAAGCAAACCCATGAAGCTAAACGCTATCAGCAGTATTGGCAGTCTTTTCATTATAATATTATAATCTGATTAAAATTGAACCTTGGGAGCAGACTGAGCCTGGCTTTCGGCCTCGAACTGGGCCTTTTCGCTAAATCCGAAAAGTCCTGCAAAAACCGAACCGGGGAATCTTTTCACTTTAAGGTTATAGTTCTGTACAGCAGTCGTGTAGTAACCGCGGTAAGTCGCTATGCGGTTCTCAGTGCCCTCAAGCTGATCCTGAAGGCTAAGGAATTGCTCGTTGGCTTTCAAATCAGGATAAGCCTCCTTGACAGCGTTGACGTAAACGTTAAACGCACGGTTGAGCTGAGCCTGCGACGCATTATATTTTTCGAAAGCCGCCATGTCGGCCGGAGCGGCCTCATTGCGCAACGAGTCAGCGGTGTTATAGGCGTTGGTCAGACCTGCACGCGCCAGCGTAACATTTTCAAACGTCTCTTTTTCGTGAGCGGCATAGCCCTTGACAGTCTCGACAAGATTAGGTATGAGGTCAAAGCGACGCTGATACTGAGTCTGGACGTCAGCCCAGGCTTTGTCAACGTCCTGCTCGGCAGTGACAAGGCTATTGTAGTTCGAGCAACCAAAGCCGCAAAGCATGGCAATCACCAGAACTACTATGCCGATGGTTATTGTTGATTTTTTCATAATTGATTGCTTTTAGGCGAGCTTACGCAACAGAGCGTTGAGGCTGACCTGATCGTGGATAAGTTTGTGGAGGTCTTCGACCTTGACGCGAGTCTGAGCCATAGAGTCACGTTCGCGCAGAGTGACAGTGTTATCCTCAAGAGTCTGATGGTCGACTGTGATACAGAATGGAGTGCCGATTGCATCCTGACGGCGGTAACGCTTGCCGATGGTATCTTTTTCCTCGTAGTGAGTTGCGAAGTCAAATTTGAGATCGTTGACGATTTCGCGCGCCTTCTCAGGGAGGCCGTCTTTCTTGACGAGCGGAAGCACCGCACATTTGACAGGCGCGAGAGCCGCCGGCAAGTGGAGAACGACACGGGTGTCGCCGCCTTCGAGAGGCTGCTCCTCGTAGCTTGAGCAAAGTACACTCAGGAACATACGGTCTACACCGATTGAAGTCTCGATGACATAGGGTGTATAGCTTTCGTTGATTTCAGGATCGAAATACTGAATCTTCTTGCCTGAGAATTTTTCGTGCTGCGAAAGGTCGAAGTTTGTGCGAGAGTGGATGCCTTCGACTTCCTTGAATCCAAACGGCATCTGGAATTCAATGTCAGTAGCGGCGTTAGCGTAGTGAGCGAGCTTGTCGTGGTCGTGGTAGCGGTATTTTTCTTCTCCGAGGCCGAGAGCCTTGTGCCAGCGCAGACGCCACTCTTTCCACTGCTGGAACCATTTCAGCTCCTCACCCGGGCGCACAAAGAACTGCATTTCCATCTGCTCGAATTCACGCATACGGAAAATAAACTGACGTGCAACAATTTCATTACGGAAAGCCTTACCGATCTGGGCGATACCAAACGGTATGCGCATACGGCCTGTCTTCTGAACGTTGAGATAGTTGACAAAGATGCCCTGAGCTGTTTCGGGACGGAGATAGACGGTCATTGCGCCGTCGGCAGTCGAACCCATCTCGGTCTTGAACATAAGGTTGAACTGACGCACGTCTGTCCAGTTTTTTGTACCGGAAATGGGGCAGACGATTTCTTCGTCGATGATTATCTGGCGAAGTTCGTCGAGGTCATTATCATTCATCGCCTTTGCGAAACGTTCGTGGAGAGCGTCGCGCTTGGCAGCGTGTTCAACCGCGCGAGGGTTGGTCTGACGGAATAGCGCTTCATCAAAATTTTCGCCAAAACGCTTGGCTGCCTTTGCAACCTCCTTGTTGATCTTCTCGTCATACTTTGCGAGCTGGTCTTCGATGAGGACGTCGGCGCGATAACGCTTCTTCGAGTCACGGTTGTCAATCAACGGGTCGTTGAAAGCGTCGACGTGACCCGATGCCTTCCAGATAGTCGGGTGCATGAAGATAGCCGAGTCAATACCGACGATGTTTTCGTGGAGCAATGTCATTGCGTCCCACCAGTAACGTTTGATATTGTTTTTGAGCTCTACGCCGTTCTGACCGTAATCATAAACGGCTGAAAGGCCATCGTAAATTTCACTTGACTGAAAAACGAAACCGTACTCTTTAGCGTGAGAAACGATTTTTTTGAAGACATCTTCTTGCTGTGCCATATCTGAAAGGGTTATTTCGTAATTTTCGTTATTATATCTTATTAATAATCCGCAAAATTAATCATTTTTTCCACAATGACACAAACTCCCGTCCTAAAAGGTCTTAAAAGTGACATTTTTAGGACGGGAGTTGTATCAAAAATATAATGTATTAATCCTGCTTAGAAGTCAGATTGCCTTTAATATCAACCGGGAATGAGTTAAACGGATCGAGAACGCGGTCGATGATGACAGCGAAGTCGCCGCGCGAAACGAGCGCTTCAGAATCCATTTTAAGATTACACTCGGCTGCAATATCTTCAGGCGCACATCCCTTGGCAGCAGCAAGCAATTTTAACACGTCGGCCGACATCAATGTACCTTTGTCTGCAACTACACCTTTCGCATTGGGGTAAAAATCATAAAATCCTTCAATTGCTTCACCGGTAAGCAATGAATCGGCATAAAGCCAAGTCTCGTTTGACCAAGCCACACTCTTGCCCTCTCCTTTCAGGATGCCGGTGGCACCGATGCGCTGATAAGGCGCGAAACGGGAGTCGGTGTTAGGCACGTCAAGATAAGGCATGATATATCCGCCCGTAGAAAGCAAAACATTCTGCACATCGCGAACCGGGACGTCGGCAACGTCGCAATTATTCTTTATCGCGAGAGCGGCGAGCGCTCCGGCGGTCTGGCCGATCTGCATAACTACAGGCTGTTCGCGAGTACAGCCGTTGGCGATATTTGACACTGAGATAGATTTTTCAGTAACAATAATATCATCGACATCTTCAGGGATAAGTGTGCCGAGTGGCAGGCAGTATGACGGCACCTTATAGAAATAGAGATATGGCAGATTTTCAGGTCCGTTATATGAACTGTGGTGATGATCCACGGGGTAATCACCGACGGCGATACCGGTGCGGTAGAGAGGGTCAGCCTGCTCAAACGGACGCTTCACGTGGTTGACGTCGAAACGCACCTTGCCGTGGATGCGGCGTGACTCCCTGACATAAGGAATGAACGGCAGGAGATCATCTGTCGGATATTCATCATCGGCAAGCGCAAGATTCTTATAGCCAAGCTGAGTCTGGAGGAAGTAAAGATATTTCATCGTGTGAGCCTTAGCGAGCGCAAGCACAGAGTCGCGTTCTTCGCGAGTCATATCTACGATATTGGCATAATAGTCATTTGCGGCAAAAGGCCAGTTGATCATATATTTGCCATTCTGCAGTTTGCCATAACCCATCATATAATCAGGGGTGTGAAACTTAACAGTGTCGGGGTGAGGGTCAGCCAAATCATTCTGACAGGTGTTTGCGAAAAGCATCGGGTCATAACCTTCGGGCTCGGCTATCGTCATGTCGGCATCCGGACCATAGTCTTTGAGCAAAGCTACAAAAGTCATGTCCTGCACAATATTATAAGCAGAGTCAGGAGCGATATCTTCGCCTGTGATACGACCGTTCTCCATGCCGAGATCATAGCCGACCCCGACCATCTTGGCAACGTCGCCGAACTCCGTACCGTCGATGACGATTTTAGCCTTGATAGATTTTTCCTGGCCGTCTTCGTCAATGATTACTGCGCTCCACCCGTCATTCAATTTATTGAGTTCAGCCAGACGCGCACCGTGGATTAATGTAAGGTGATCTTTTTCTCGCTCAACCATGCGGTGAAAAAGGGCATTTCCGACCGAAGGCTCGAAGGAATAAGCGGCGACCCAATTGGTCATCAGATTTTCGTAGCCGCCATAAATATTGGCGATACTGTCGCGGAACTCACCGAAAAAGCCTGACGGCATACGGCTGTTGCCGTCAATACAGCTGACTCCGGCAGCTGTCAGCATACCGCCGAGCCAGGGTGATTCCTCTACAATTACGGCGTTGACACCCATTCGGGCAGCCTGAACACCGGCCGATGTGCCGCTTGCGCCTCCGCCGATAATCAGCAGCTCTGTCTCCATGTCGTAATGAGTGCAGGCGGTGAACGCTCCGGTCAATAGGGCGCCAAACGATAGCGCCACTAATCTGAAAAATTTTCTCATGTCAGTTATGTGATAAAAATTTGGTTTTTCTTATGGCAAAGTTAAGCATTTCCGCCTATTGACAGATACACCTCAACCTATATTTTTTATAGAACAAGCTCTTAGATTTTGTGATTTCATCAAAGATGACTACTTTTGTGTCATAATAAACTTTGAATTATACATTAAACATGTTTAGAACGAATACCTGCGGTGAACTCCGCTTAACTGATGCCGGCAAAGACGTCACTCTCGCCGGCTGGGTGCAACGTGTCCGCAAGATGGGCGGCATGACCTTTGTCGATCTTCGCGACCGTTATGGCATCACTCAGATTGTCTTCAACAACGAACTCGACGCCAATCTCAATGAAGCTGCCAATCACCTCGGCCGCGAATTTGTAGTGCAGGTGAAAGGTAAAGTTTCGGAGCGCACTTCCAAAAACCCGAATATGCCGACCGGCGACATCGAGATACTCGCCGACGAACTCAACATACTGAATCCGAGCGAAGTACCACCGTTCACTATCGAGGATGATACTGACGGCGGCGATGATATCCGCATGCGCTACCGCTATCTCGACCTGCGCCGCAATCCGGTGCGCCGTAATCTTGAGCTGCGTCACAAGATGACGATGGAAGTCCGCCGCTACCTCGACAGCAAAGGATTTCTTGAGATCGAGACTCCGATGCTCGTTGGCTCGACCCCCGAGGGAGCTCGTGACTTTGTCGTGCCTTCGCGCATGAATCAGGGTCAGTTCTATGCCCTGCCCCAGTCTCCCCAGACTCTGAAGCAGCTGCTCATGGTTTCAGGCATGGACCGCTACTTCCAGATAGTTAAATGTTTCCGCGATGAAGACCTTCGCGCCGACCGTCAGCCTGAGTTCACTCAGATTGACTGCGAGATGAGTTTTATCGAGCAGAACGATGTCATCGAACTCTTCGAAGGCATGGCTAAACATCTTTTCAAAGAAATCAGAGGCATCGAACTCACCGAACCGTTTATCCGCATGCCCTGGGCCGACGCTATGAAATACTACGGTAGTGACAAACCTGACCTGCGTTTCGACATGAGATTCGTAGAGCTGATGGACACTCTTAAGGGTTATGGTTTCGGAGTCTTCGACAACGCGGCGTATATTGGCGGTATCTGTGCAAAAGGCGCGGCTCACTACACCCGCAAACAGCTTGACGCTCTGACTGACTATGTGAAACGTCCGCAGATCGGCGCCAAAGGCATGGTCTATGCACGCGTTGAGGCTGACGGCACAGTCAAGTCATCAGTTGATAAATTCTATTCTCAGGAAGTGCTCCAGCAGTTGCGACAAAAGATGAACGCCGAACCCGGTGACCTCATTCTTATCCTCAGCGGTGATGACGTGATGAAGACTCGCAAACAACTCTGTGAGCTTCGTCTTGAAATGGGACGCCAGCTCGGGCTACGCGACAAAGATAAATTCGCCTGTCTCTGGGTCGTTGACTTCCCGATGTTTGAGTGGAGCGATGAAGAGCAGCGTCTGATGGCGATGCACCATCCGTTCACTCACCCCAAAGATGAAGACATCGCTCTTCTTGACACAGATCCTGCTGCCGTTCGTGCCGATGCCTACGACATGGTTATCAACGGTGTCGAGGTCGGTGGCGGTTCAATCCGTATCCACGACAGCGCCCTGCAGGCTAAAATGTTTGAAATCCTCGGTTTCACTCCCGAAAAGGCTCAGGAACAGTTTGGCTTCCTGATGAATGCCTTCAAGTTCGGCGCACCTCCTCACGGAGGTCTCGCCTACGGTCTCGACCGCTGGGTTTCACTCTTTGCAGGTCTCGACAGCATCCGTGACTGCATAGC
>CAMWNL010000101.1 GCA_947175585.1 uncultured Bacteroidales bacterium
GGGGAGGTGCATAGCGTAGTCAACGCCGAGTTTCTGCCACTCTTCGAGTTTGTCGGGAGCGTTAACTTCTTCCCAACCTTCGTTGTCGATAAGCTGGTATTCGGGGCCGGTTACGTAGGGCACCTGGAAGAATGGGTTTTCAACAACGTGGTAGAGCATGCCGCTGTTGCCGCCGTGGCTGAGTTTCCAGTCCCAGTCGAGGATGAAGTTGTCAAACTGGCGGTCAGTGACGATATATCCTGAGCCGTCGCTGCCTTCGCCTTTGGCCTGGATGCAGCCGTCAACAACGTGCCAGGGTTCGGTGAGTGAATCGCCGTTGAAGTCGCGCCATCCGGCCATGGTCTCGCCGTCGAAGAGGAGTTCCCAACCGTCGGCGATTTCCTCCTGAGTGAGGGTGTTGGGAGCTTTTGAGTCGGAGCAAGAAGCACCAAGGAGGGCAGCTGCCGCGAACGCAAGAGTAAGATGTTTAGAATTCATTTTTTTTGGATTAGGTGTTATGGTTTTATGTTAGAATTTGCGGATGCCCATAATCTGACGGACGTCGGCGAGGGTCTTGGCAGCGCTCTCACGGGCCTTTTCGGCTCCCTGCTTGACGACGCGGCGCAGATAGTCTTCGTCGGCGAGAATATCGTTGATGCGCTCGCGTATCGGATTGGTGACGGCAAGAATGTCTTCAGCCAGCTGTTTCTTGAGATCGCCGTAGCGGATAGAGCAGTCGGCATAAGCGTCGCGGAATTGCTGAACCACTTCGGGAGTGGAGGTGAGTTCGAGCAGAGAGAAGAGGTTGGCGACGGGTTCGCTCATGGGCGAGTTGGGAGCCTGGGGACCTTCGTCGGTAACGGCGCGCATCACCTTTTTGCGGAGAGCCTTGGGCTCGTCGATGAGGTAGATGCAGTTGCCTTCGCTTTTGCCCATCTTGCCTGAGCCGTCGAGACCGGGCACTTTGACAGGAGCTCCGCCGAAGTCGAAGTCATAGGGCTCCTGGAAGTAGTCGACGTTGTAGAATGAGTTGAAACGGCGAGCGAAGCGGCGAGTGAGTTCGAGATGCTGGAGCTGGTCTTTGCCTACGGGCACTTTGGTGGCTCTCTGAATGAGGATATCGACTGCCATAAGGGTGGGGTAAGTCAACAGACCGGCGTTGACGCGCTTATTGGTCTCAGAACCGATAATCTGTTTTTCGAAGGCCTCGTCATCGTCGCTTTCGGACGGAGCGGAAAGTCCGAGAGCCTTGCGGGCTTTGTCTTTGAAAGAAGTGGTGCGCATGAGTTCGCCGATGCCGACGTGCATGTTGAGCAGCAGATACATTTCAGCGATTTCGGGCACATCGCTCTGGATGAAAATTGTTGCCTTTTCAGGGTCGATGCCTGCAGCAAGATACTCGGCGAGAATCTTTTTCACATTGGCATGGAGGTCATTCGGGTCAGGATTGGTGGTGAGCGCGTGGAGGTCGGCTATGAAGAAACGGCAGTCATAGTCGTCCTGGATTTTAACAAATTTCCGCAACGCGCCATAATAATTACCGAGATGTAGATTTCCGGTGGAGCGTATACCGCTCAGAACTATTTCTTTACTCATAAAGTATATGGAGTGATAATGCAGTGGGTTAAATACTTTGGCAAATTTACAAATTATTCCCACAAGAACGAAGAGCGACGGAGAGTTATTGCGAAAAATCTGGAAATAATTATGTAATTTTGAGAATGGAAAATAAAGGACAGATAGAAATAACGTCTAAATATATGGCCGAGTCAAACGAAATAGTGCTTTATAAGCCTGATGAGACCCTCGCTCTCGATGTGAGAGTCGAGGATGAAACTGTGTGGTTGACCCAAGCACAGATGTCAGAGTTGTTTCAAGCTACCAAGCAGAATATCAGCCTTCATATAAAAAATATTTTTAAGGAGGGAGAATTAGATGAAGCCTCAACTGTCAAGGAATACTTGACAGTTCAAAAAGAGGGGAAAAGGAATGTTCAACGACGTATCTATTTCTATAATTTAGATGTGATAATTTCTGTTGGATATAGAGTAAAGTCGATACGTGGTATTCAATTCCGTCAGTGGGCGAATAAGATACTGAAGGATTTTTTACTTCGGGGATATTCGATCAATCAGCGATTGATGCTGCTTGAGGATAAGATTGACAGACGTCTGTCAGAGTATGACCGCCGCTTGTTTCAGCTTGATGAGAAAGTTGACTTTTTTATCCGCTCGTCCTTACAGCCCAGAGAAGGAATCTTTTTTAACGGACAAATATTTGATGCATACGCATTAGTGGCTGAACTGATACGCAGGGCTGAAAAAAGAATTGTGTTGATAGACAATTATATTGATGATTCGGTGCTTGTGCAATTATCCAAACGCAAACCGGGGGTTAAGGTTGATATTTACGACGGCCAGATTTCACGCCAACTCCGTCAAGATGTCGAACGACATAATATGCAGTATCCGGGTGTGACACTTCATAATTATACAAAGGCGCATGATCGGTTTCTAATAATTGATGAAGATGTCTATCATATCGGAGCGTCGCTAAAGGATTTAGGCAAGAAACTATTTGCTTTTTCAAAAATGGATGTAATGACAGGTACGCAACTAATAGCTTCATTATAGGCTGTTGGCAGTTGTATCGTCGAGTATGGAACAGCAAAAGACCGCATCGGCCCGAGGGAGCGCGATGCGGTCTTTTGTCATGGGAGAATATTGTTATCAGTCGGCTATTACTTCAAATTCGGCACCGGAGGCATAGTCGTTGCCGGATTGAGAGTTGAGAGCCATGAAGCGAACGAAGCGTCCGCTGACAGGATGGTCAAAAGTGACACTCTTCTGGGCTGAGCCTTTTGAGAATGTTCCCTTAGCTACAGGTTCGCCCCAGTTCTGTCCGTCAGTACTTACGTAAATTTCATAATCTTTGATGTTGCCGTTGGAGTTGCCATCCTGACGAGGCAGATAATTGATGCCCTTGATATTTTTGACTTCACCGGCATCGAAGTCTACCCAGTGGGGATAGGTGGCAACGGTGACTGACCACATAGTGTGCCAGATCGTAGAGGGATCACCGTCGGTCAGGTTAGATGCATCGCCGAAATCGGGTTCCTGACTGCTTGCGAAAATAGCTTCGGTGCGGACTGCATCCATCTTCGGGAATGAAGCTGTGGCGTTGATGTTTCCGATCTTGACTTTGTCTTTCTTTGATTTCGGGGTCTCCTGAATCCAAGCGGTCACGGTGGAGGCGCTGCGGAGTTCGAACGGCCCTTCGTAGATTTGCGGAGTTTTAGCTCCGTCAACGGTGAAGAGCACCTTAGAAGTGGAGTCAGGCACGTTGATGCTAACCATGCCGAGACGGTTGCGGCTGATGCCCAAGGGCTGAGCGCCTTTGGGACGCACTGACGCGAGAGTCTGAAGCTGCTGCTTGTCGGCCGGACGGATGATGAATGAGAAACGATGTTCTGAAGCTTTCACACGGTCGGGTTCGAGGGGGCCTCCCTGTCCGCAGCTCGCACCACCGAGTCCGGTCACACCGAGGTCAAGATGAAGCACGGTAGACTTGCTTTCGGGAAGCTTGTAGGGATGGTCGGCGTTGAAAAGCTGCATTTCGGTGTAGGGAGAGGCCGTCATCGACATGAGTTCGGGTGCGATGAAAATGACACCGCGGTTGCCGTCGGTCAGGGCCGCCCAGCGCACTTCTTCGCGGTTGCCGTTGCTCTGAGGACGGGTGTAGTCGGTCATCATGTCAGCAACTTTAGCCGTATAACGGCCTACGAACTGACCTGTCTTGCGGTCATTATAGTTCTCTTCAGGGCCGCGGCCATAATAGGTGACTTCGCCGAGCGACTGAGGCACTTCGAGAGTGTAGCCCAGACGCGGCAGGACGATTGACGGGTTGTTTGAGTTAATTATAGCGTTGAGTTCAACGGAGCCGTCGGGATAAACTGTCCATATCTGGTTAGTTGTAATCTTGAAGTCGTCGGGACCGAATGGCTCTGAACCGCTTTCGTCTATCGAGTATGTGCCACGTGAATTGCCGTTGCCGCCGATCATGCGTCCACCGCGAGGAGCCTGAGATTCGACTGTGAACGAAAGAGCATAATTACCGTTGGCATCAATGAAAGAGTTGAAGCCGGTGACGCGATGCTTGAGATTATAAAGGCCGTTGGCAAACCATTGGCCTGAAATCCAGTTGTCGTTATTAAGATAAGCGCGGAATGCGTCGAGAGTAGGGCCATGACCGGGAACGATTACGTCCATGCCACCGTAGTTAAGTGAATATAAAGAGCCGGTGAGGTCAAACACAGCCTTGAAGTTGTCGCCGGTGTAGGTGATAGTGTTGCCGGTTGATTCAACACTTACGTCGCCGCCTTTGGCCGAGCACTTCATGCAATGGATGCCGGTAGCAGTTTTGACGGGAAGCTGTTCAGCCATCTGAACATAGCCTTTCTCAGCCCAGGGTTTGTCCTCGGCGAGACGGAATTCGACAGTTACGTAGTACTCGCCTTCGGGATCGAGTTTCGAGTAATCGTAAGGGATTGTGAAATTGAGTTTCTGACGCGGACCGACAGCCATACGCGGCCCGATAAGCGCATCACCGCTTCCGACCTCCACACCGTCGCGCATCAGACGCCAACCGATTGCGTAGTCTTCGAGGGGAACGAAATAGTTCTTATTGAAAATCTCAATTTGACCTTTGGTCATATCGACGGGATTGACTGCGACATTCTGATAGACCTTTTTCACTTCGTGATATTGAGGTTTGGGCTCCATGTCGCCGAAAACGATGCCGTTCATCACGAACTGGCCGTCGGATGGATTGTCACCGAAGTCACCTCCGAAAGCGAGATAACGGTCTCCGGTCTCGGGATCGTAGTTATAAAGCGATTGGTCAATCCAGTCCCAGATAGCACCGCCCATGAAGAAATTAGTGCTTTCCATCGCATCCCAGTAGTCGATGAGGTTGCCGACGGCGTTGCCCATCGAGTGGGCATACTCGGAGATGTGGAAGGGATATTTGATGTTGGTCTTGCCTGTAACAGCCTGGCGCACCCAGTTGATTGACGGATATTGATTTGAACCCATATCAACTATGTCGTTATTACGCTCATACTGGACGGGGCGCGAGGTGTCGAATGCCTTGATGGCGTTGTAAGCAGTCACAAAGTTATCGCCGGGGCCGGCTTCATTGCCGAGTGACCAGATTACGACCGACGGGCTGTTGACAGTTGAGTGAACGAGTTCCATGTCACGAGCTACGTGAGCGGCCTTAAACTCAGGCACGTGAGAAAGCGACGCTTTACCGTAATAATATTCGTGAGATTCGAGGTTGGCTTCGTCTTCAAGATAGATGCCGTATTTGTCGCAAAGGTAGTACCAATAAGGTGCGTCGGGATAGTGAGAATTGCGGACATGGTTGATGTTGGCGCGTTTCATCATCATCACTTCCTTTTCCATCCAGTCGCGGTCAATGGCATGGCCTTTGGTCGGGTTTGTCTCATGTCGGTTGACGCCTTTGAGCTTCACAGGCTGGCCGTTGACATAGAAATAACGTCCGGCGAGTCCGAATTCATCTTCTTCAGCCGGGGTGTCGCGAATCTCAACCTTGCGGAATCCGACGTATGTCGACACGGTCTCGATTACCTTGCCTTTGTCGTCTTTGAGTTGGCCGACGAGGGTGTAACGCCAAGGGGCTTCAGCGCTCCATTTGCGAGGATTGTCCACCCTGAGTACGGTCGAAACTTCAGTTTCGACGCCTTTGGCTACAGTTACCGGAGCAGTGACAGCTCCGACGCCTGAAACCGGTTCGTTATCATCACTGTAAAGCTTGTTAGCGTAGAGAGTGTAGTCCATGGTGAGATTTTTCATCTCTTTTTTGCCGAGATTGCGCAGAGTAGCAGTGATCGCAAGCTCACCGTCGGTGTAGTCGTTGGTCAAATCAGGAATAACGACAAGGTCGCGAACCTGCATGGCCGGGGTAGAGTAGAGCGACACCGAGCGGAAAATACCCGGCAGGCGGAACATATCCTGGGCTTCGAAGAACGATCCGTCGCTGTTACGATATACTTCTACGGCAACGGTATTCACACCTTTCTTATTGAGATAGGGTGTGATGTTGAATCGGGCTGCATTACGGGAGTTTTTGCTGAACCCTACATATCTGCCGTTTATCCAAAGATAGAAGAACGAGTCAACGCCATCGAAATTGATAAAGACTTCGCGGTCTTTCCAATCGGCAGGAACTTCGAATGTGCGACGATAGGAACCGACCTCGTTGCGGAAACCGAATGTAGTCCAATCCTCGGGCGGTGTGCGCATAACGCCGCCGCGCCAGTCATCGACCTTAACTTCATGCCAGAAGATGACTTTCTGGTTGACGTAGATAGGTTTGCCGTAAGCCTGTGAGCCATCGGGACGAAGACCGGCGATATTCCAGTTTGACGGCACTTCGATGTCGTCCCACGACGAAGTGTCGAAATCGGGTTTGAAAAAATCTTTAGGTCTTCCCGACGGCTCGTTGACCCAATGGAATTTCCAAGTGCCGTCGAGCGACATCCAGTATTCGCTGTATTCAGGGAGAACTTTACGGGCATTTTCAACCGTCGCGAAGGGATAGAATGTAGCTCTTGGCTGCTCTTTGTTATAGGCAAGTGAGTCAGGAGACTGCCA
>CAMWNL010000102.1 GCA_947175585.1 uncultured Bacteroidales bacterium
CGGCCATGGGGTAGGCGACAGTGACCGCGGTCTGCGGCACATTGCCTTTCACCCGTTCTGTCACGTCCGTGTCCGGAAAATGCGGCGCAGGCAGATTCCGCCGGGCGATATTTCTCCGGGGGATGGGGCCGAACCATTTCTCTGCTAAATGTCTGACCTCTTCAAAGCTTACGTTGCCCGACACGGCGAGCACTGCGTTGTCAGGTCCGTAATGATCATAGAACCATCTGCGCGCGTCGTCTGTGGTCACTGCGGCTACATGCTCCGGCTTCTTGCCTATCACCGGCCACGCGTAGGGGTGGCTGTCGCTGTAGAGCAGGCGACGCAGATAATGAGCCATATCGCCGTATGGACGGTTGAGGCATTGTTGTTTAAACTCTTCGATCACCACCTGACGTTGCACCGATAGCGTGCGTTCGTCAAGATTGGGAGCGAGCATGCGGTCACTTTCGAGCCAGAAAGCTGTCTCGATGTTCTGAGCCGGCAAGACTTCATAGAAATTTGTGAAGTCATTGCTTGTCCACGCGTTATCCCATCCTCCGGCAGCCTCGATTTCAGCGCTGTAGTCACTGACATTGGCTGATCCGCCGAACATCAGATGCTCAAACAGATGGGCGATGCCCGTCAGCGTCGGCGACTCGTCGCGCGCTCCGGTGTCATAGAGGATATTGACAGCCACCATAGCAGTAGAAGGGTCGCAACTGTGTGCGACCCTTAAACCGTTATCGAGCGTAAACGTCCGATATTCTATCATGTCTTTTCTGTGATATTATCAGTCTATAATTTTCATAGAGATGATGCGCACGTCTTCTTTCGGGCGGTCACCGCGGTCTGTCTCAACCTTTTCGATCTTGTCGACAGTCTCCATGCCCTTGATGACTTCGCCGAAGACAGTGTAGTTGTTGTCAAGGTGAGGTGTGCCGCCGACTGTGGAGTAGGCTTCCTTCATCTCGTCGGTGACCTTCACCGGATGCTCGGCCACGTAGGCTTCAGCTTCAGCGATAAGCTCTTGCTGAAGTTTTTCGAGACCTGCCTGGTCGCCTTTGGCCTGCATGTCGCGCACTTCGCTCATACGGGCCTGAGCCAGCTGTGAGAAGCGTGACTGCAGGGCTGACTGCTCAAGATATTTTTCCATGCTTGCCAATTCTCCTTCCGACACCTTCTTACCGGTCACGATATAGAACTGTGAGCCAGACGAAGCCTTGGTCGGGTTCACCTGATCGCCCTGGCGTGCGGCTGCGAGCGCTCCGCGTTTGTGGAAGTGCTTCGGGAACACGAATTCTGCGTCGATAGTGTAATCTGGACCACCTGCTCCGAGCTGCTGACCGGGGGCTGCGGTCTTGGAGTCGGGATCGCCGGCCTGAACCATAAATTCATTGATCACGCGGTGGAAGAGTGTACCGTCATAATAAACCTCCTTGACGAGTTTCACGAAATTGTCGCGGGGACGGGGCGTATCGCCGTAAAGGAGCACGGTGAATGATCCGAGTGTCGTTTCGACTTCGACCTTCACGCTGTTGGTGTCGGCCGGATTGTAGTTTGTTGTCATAGTCTCGTTTGCTTTAATTGAGTCATTGCCGTCACCGTTGCCTTCCTCGGCGCTTTTGCCGGTGCTGCAGGCTGAAAGCCCCAGAAGCAGGGCGGCGGCTGCTAAATAATTCTTTAACATGAGTAAGTTTCTATAAGTTAGTTTATAATATTCTCAGATCACAGAGTTGGGATAGAGACGCTTGTAGATGCGTCTGAAATTATTGTCGCTCGCGCTCAGCTCGGCGGCCCGTGAGTGGTAGTCTGGACCATAGATGCTGTTGAGCACGTCGGGCAGATAGCGGTGCTCGCGGTCTTTGTCGATAGTCGCGGCTACCAGTCGGTTGACGACATTCTCATAGCCCTCGGCGTCGATCGCGTGGAGATATCTCGCTGCGCTTGCGAGAAACTGTCCTGTCAGGTCGACAGAAATCATATTGTCGACGAGCTCCTCAAGATGCGCTTGGTCGATGCTCTCGATGTGGTTTGCGATGCACTCGTAGGTCAGCAGACCGTCAGGGTCGCGGCGCAACTTGTCAGTGTCAGTAGGTTCGATCATCTCTATAACAAAAAATATAATGTAACTTTAACTATTTTTCTTTCCCGATGCGTCTGTAGAGATACTCGATTACGTAATCCGCACACTCTTCCAGCGGCAGCAGCGATGAGTCGAGGGTTAAGTCATAGCTCGACGCCGCTCCCCAGCGCTTGTCGGTGTAGAAATTATAAAAGGCCGCTCTCACCTTATTGGTGCGCTCAGCCAGACTCCGCGCGTCTTCTTCGGTCAGGCGGTCGGCGCGGTCGAGTATGCGCTTCACACAGTCCTTCATCGGTGCGTGCACAAAAATATTGATCACATTCTCCACGTCGCGAAGCACATAATCAGCCGATCGGCCCACTATAACACACGGCCCCGCATCGGCGATATCGTGCATAAAGTCAGACTGCGCCTGATAGATGCCGTCTGATGTTATCGACGACGTGCCGGCATAGAACGACATCGGCGAGTAGCCGTGATTAAATGAAAACAGCCCCGAAAAAAATCTCGGCACACGCTCGTCATTGCGCTCGAAATATTCGGGACTCATACCGGCCTTTTCAGCAGCCTTGACCAACAGCTCCTTGTCATAGAACGCTATGCCGAGCTTATCGGCTATGATTTTTGCCAATATCCGGCCTCCGCTGCCAAACGATCGTCCGACAGTTATCACATATTTTTCAGGTAAAACCTTGTCTTCTATTCCCATTTAACGCCTGCATTAAATAATTATCAGCAAATGTAATTATTTATTTCGACAAATCCCCCCTTTCCACCCACAAAAACCTTAACAAAACCACTATTATCTCCTCACTTTTGTAGCCATTCAGCGTAAAATAACCTTTTAATACGTTGATTAACAATGTAGGGACGCACCCTGGTGCGTCCAGCTACGCAGCCCTTGCATGGGCCTACTACTCTCAGCGCTGCGATGCAGCGAGTTTGCGGCCAACGCTGCTTTGGAAGCTTATGGGCGCGTTAGCGCTCCGATGGCCGCAGAGCGGTTATAGAATGGTAGCCACATGCAAGCGCCGCATCAGCGGTGCGCAGCTTGTGGTAACAGTGCTCCCTCTACGCGATGGCCGCGTAGCGGTCATACACTGTTTGTAGACCGCGCGGACGTTGCCCTGATGATCCTTGACATATACCTGATGAAGCAACCTTATTATTCATCTCTTGTTTTGCAATTATCACTATCGAATTTCTTCACCACAGTTTTAGCCCGGCGTCATAATCCATTACTTCGTCGTTTAGAATATCTAAAACTTTAAATGGTATCTCACTGTCAGAATAATATGCAAAGGCCTCTACTATTTTGCCCTGTTCAATTTTGAATGTCCAATTATAACCGGTTCCCGTCTCAAATAAGTAATTCCTATAATTCCTAAAAGTATTACCTATAACTCTCTTATAAAAGCCACTCAGATAAGTGTCGGAAAAGAAATCCATCCCTCGATAATTAAAAATGTATCCTTTAAAAATATTTCCATCAGTGTCTGGGATAAATAGGTATCCACTAACTTTTAACATGTAAGTGCCGCATGCTTGAAAATCTTGTTCCCTTACTTCATAAGATGGCCGCTTCCATTCATTAGTGTTATAGTCTTGCTGATATACCGTCAAATTATAAATAAAATCTTCAGGCTTAAGCTCTTTATCAACTCCATAATTCGAAAATGAGTAGATAAGATTTAGGTTGGTATTTGCGATCATAGACACCAGTGAGTCCATAAATTCAAATTTCGCGGTGCTTACGACTGGATATTCTTTCTTTTTATTACGATTGACGGCAAAGCCATTGATTGATATGGCAATAAACACCATAAAAAATATATATCTAAATTTCATATTCCTAAGTTTAAATCTTAATTAAAACGTTCTATATCGCTCTTCCTCATATTGGGAGTTTGCGAGATAAATACCAAATTCGATTGATGGGGCATTAGGATTTATGCTTTGTGTCTTTATGTCTGTTTTTTTGTAATAAAGTCGTATGTGTATCGGTAATCAGCTTATATCAATCCGAGGCTTGATGTCTTTTGATTGCAGAAACTCACTTAAGATCAATTGTTATAAAATCGCCGGTGCCATACTCGATTAATAAAGTGGCTTCAACTATCCGACCGCATAACACAACAAATGTCCATTGCACAAACTCATCGCAGGTCCAGTCTCCCCAACAATCGGTTGTAAACCAATTATTCACTCTTTTATACAGTGGCTTCAGAAACTGCTTTGATGAAAATATCAGTCCATTTCGTTTAAATATGAAATTATCTGAGACAGTCAATTCTCTATGTTGAGTTATTTCAAATTTATAAGAACCGTCCGACATCAAGTTAAATGAATCTATATAGATTTCTTCCTTTTTGTCATAGGAATATAGCTCACTGACACCGATTTTATATACATAATCTATATTGTGATTGCAATCGCTGTCAATTATAAATCTGATCATCTCATCAAAAAAATCACAATGCCCTAAATCCACATTAAAGTGAATCGCCTCGCAACGATCCGGATCCCATTCAATATCGATGTCATCTTCATCATATTCGATAGATTCAATCCTAAAATTTTTATCAACATAAAATTGCTGCCCCGAGTATGCATGCCCCAGAGACATTCTGATATCTTCCTCTACGACAGACTTACATTCTGAATAAGCGCACTCACTATCATCTGCTTTTGCATAATAGCCCAAAGATAGGAGCATTAAAATCATTAAAAATCGCTTGCTAAACATTGTGTTATCGTCTGAATTGTCCATCCTAAGAGAACTTTGATAATTAGTTAAATATTGGTGATGAATATTTTGACATTTCTTCTATTATCTTATCACGGAATTATCAAATAAGATGTGGGTATTGTTTACTCAAATCGCCGTAGCGTATAAAGCTTTTATTAATCAAATCATAGACAAGATCATCCATAAAGTCCAAATTAGATTGGTCATAATAATAATAGGCATGAGTCACCTTGCCATTTTTAATTTCAAAGAACCAAAAGCGGTCATTCAATAGTCCGGGAAAAAGAAACTTGTAAAGGACTTTTTCCTTCTTACATCCTATAAAATAATTTTTAAGATAGGTACTTGTCGTAAACCTTTGATTATCTACATAAAAAACACAGTCTTTACTTCCATCCGACGCATAATCTTGCACCCTGTATGTGATGAATAATACATATGAACCATCTGGGTTAAAATCTATCTCTGTATGTATATATGATCTATTTTTTCCGTACAAATATTTCACATTTATATCGAAAGAATAATCCTTATATAACTTTATATCTGCCTCCGGCGCCGTGATTTTATGATTAGTATTAGCTAATAGCTCCGCAACAGTATGCATGAATGGATAATCTCGCGTAATCATCTCTGGCATATAAACTTCCAGCCTTCCTTTTGCATATGATTTCGTCGGAACACTTGCGATGAAAATACAGCTAATCATCATTAGTATAGTCAATGTAAGTTTTTGTGGGTACATAATAAATTTTAAAGATTGGTGATGAATATTTATTCTTCTGTTGTTCTATGGCTATCGACATGATATTTATCTTCAATTGAAATATTTGGCAGACGATGATGAGACATTAATTCTAATAATTGTTTATCAGATTCTGCAATTCTTTGTGAGAATTCGGGAGAAAGTTCAGAACCTAATTTATAAGCCAAACCATCTTTAATAGTGTATATTCTTTCCCAGGGATCGTATACATAAATTTCTAAGGGGCATTTCTCGACGCAAAGCAAAAAATCAAATATCTGTCCCGATTCTTTAGTGATGGGAGAAAAGCTATTATCTAATAAGACAAATATGTTTTCAAAAACTACGAAACCTATGATTCGTTCCAGCGCTTTAATGTCATTTGTTTCAATTGCCCCATACTCTGCAGGCGTGATTAATCGATAAAAGTACGCACTACCGTCGTCATTACGCGATGCTTTGATTACCTTCGGGTTATTTGGAGATAATTGTTCAAAATAAGGATATAAATCCGCAGCTACAATCAATAGCGTGGTATCATTTGTCAGCTTTAACAATGGGATAGATAACGGTATGGAAACGGTGTCATTGTCAGACTTCATAGCTTCAACTGACAATCCGCACATAATTAAGAGTATAGATGCGATTAAATATTTCATATTACCCACCATTTGCATGAGACTTGTTAGTCTCCATCAATATAAATTGGCGCATATATTTTTTTTGAACTCCTCACTCGATATAGGTTGTCTTGTGATTAAATCGTAATACCCACTTATAGGCCCTTCATATAGACCGTAGGGATATTCTTCGTTGGTATATAGCGCCTTAACTATTTGTCCATTTTCAACGAGAAATTGCCAATTACAAAATCCATTACTAAGGTTATCATGTAATGGATAAATAGAAACGCTTACGATTTCGTTAAAGAACGGTAACAAAAATTGTTCACATCCGAATTTTAGTCCTTTATAACTAAAATTAATGTTATCTAAACAATTAATTTCCGGGTGAAACCATATATCAATTAAGTATGAACCTTTAATTTTGAATTCATCACTATAAAG
>CAMWNL010000103.1 GCA_947175585.1 uncultured Bacteroidales bacterium
GTGTATATCTGAATCATCTGTTGTTCTCAACTCGCCACCCTTATTATATGCACTCAGCTTACTCGGTTGGTAGACAGCACGGAAAGCGAGACCGGTGACAAAGCGCGAATCCGAGCTACCGGGACTTTGAACGTTCTCATCGGGATAACCGACAATCAGCGTGCGATCATATTGCGTGCCTGCGAGCGATTGCGCGATTTCGCCGGAAAAGTAGGATCCGACCGCCCAACGGGAGTCGGTTGATGTCAATTTTTCCAATTCATTTCCGACATTGAATGTCCGGGATTCACCAAACCACTTACTAAGAATTTCCGGCGAAACATTGCCCTCCTTGAGGAGGGTGTGAGGCTCGATAACATAGTTGGTCGGCACTTTATTGCCGGTCCATGTCTCGACGCCGGCCCACTTTATAGTCCCAAGATCATCTTCGCTACTCCAGGAGACCGGAATAGCTGTCGTGGTCTTAGTCAGCAGATATGATGGCTCGGTCATGAAGTTGACAGGAGCTATATGGGTGATATGCACCTTGGCACCGGTGACGGCTACATTATATAAGAGTTCGTTTTTATTATCGTTTTCTTGCTTATACATCAGGTCAACCCTGGCGCAGAGGCGCTGAATAGTCGTTTCGCCTTGGTAGACAAATTTACCATCGACTTCCTTTTTAGTCAGAGTAGAAGCGCCGACATGACGATCTTGGCCGTCAATCTTAATAACTCCGGCCCGGTCGGCATCATAGGCCGTAGTCATCACGAAGCGGTCATAGTCAGCCGCCGAAAAAGATGCTGCCGGTCTGGACACCGAAGCTTCGACAATATGACGGCGGAGGTAGGCGAGAGTCGGGATGTCGGCCATCACACCGGCGTTGGCAACAGTGATAAAGCTGACGCTGGCATCGGGAGCCAGAAGCTCAGACTCATCAAGTCCGGTGGCGGAGAGAGGTATGGTGATGGTGTACTTGGCTTCCATCGGATAAGTGTCGGTCTTGATTGTAGCCGTGTCGGTGTACATAAAGACCTTGACAGGCTTAATGTTATCGGCGCCGTCGGGGTTGATGCCGTTAGCGTTATAGAAGAAGAAATTGAGATCGTGGAGGGAGTTTTCATTCAGGATACCGTCTTCACGACCGTTGCCGTCCTCACCGCCCTCAGGATTGGCGCGAGACACACTTTCGCTCAACGGCATGTGGATGACGATTGTTATCTCACCATCCTCTTTGTCGGTCACACCGGGCACTACACCATAAGGCCCGTTGTCGCAGCCGGTGAGTAAAATCACCGGCGCCGACAGGAGCATGCCGCTCAGACACCTGAATATGTTGCTTTTAATTGACATTTCTATTTTAAAGTCGATAGATAAATTCTAATTCTCATCGACCGAAGTCGACATTCTGGATGCGCTTGCTCCATGAGAGCACGTGGATCTCCATCGCAACCCATTTATCACCCTGCAGGAAGAAGTCGAGGTGATAGTCGTGCTCGCGGTCAAGATACTCCTGATGAGAGTAGTTCTGAATAGCATAGGCGTCACGGCCCATTGACAGATAGTGGGGGAGATTGAGGTCAACCACAGTCTTGCCTGTCAGACGGTCGCGTATTAACAGACGCGCGTTGGAGGCGTCGGAGTTTTCGTCGTTGAGCATAAGACGGTTGAACATCATGTTGTAATGAGCCTGACGCTCGGCGACTCCGGTGTCAGCGTCGTCTTCGGCGCGAGAAGCCGGCATCCGGGGATTTTCAATTTCGGTAGTGCCGTCGTCATTGAGACGGACAGTCCAGCTCGCGTAGGGTGAATAGCTGAGCAGATGATGGTTGTTGACGTTGTTGGCATGGTCGACGCAGCAGTTGGCGTCTTCTATAGTGACGTCGAAATGATCGGCGGATATTTCCTTCTTGTATTGTTCATCTGTCTGATGGAGACCGATAGTGAGATGCTTTGTGTCACGGATAAGCGACACGGTGGCGTAAGTCGCCTTTTCGTGCTCTACCACAACGCGGTGTTCGGCTGCCGGATAGGCTGCAAACCTACGGGGAGTGCGGTCGACGGGAGGCACTGCGGCGTTATCGACGGGATCGTGAGCCACCACGGTGAGAGTGTGCCAGAAGATGTCGAGCGGCTGAGAAGCGCTGACAGGATATAGAGGAGTGCCCTGTTCATTCTGTCCCCCGGGCTCAAGGGCATGATCGAGTGAAACAATAAGGTTATTTTCGTGGTCGCCGGGAGAAGCGCTGACACGATATTTGGCGCCGTCAGTGGCGAGTGCTGCATCCCAGTCTTTGTTGAGAGCGATAGCCTGCAGACGGTAGCTCTGACCGGCCGGCACCTCGTCGGTGGTGAAATGGATGTTGAATCCATGCTCGGCGAGAGGCGATGACATGTCATCGTTGCTGACTGAACGTGAGGCGACCAAGCGTCCTTCGCCGTCGAACACATAGAGCTGGACATGACCGACATGGTCATTGAACAGGTCAGCGCTGATTCCGTTGGTCTGGACGGTATTGTAATCATAGACGAAGCGCACATAAAGTCCTTCCGGACAATCGGGACGATCATCGTGCATCGCATTACAAGCGGTCATAGCCAGAGAAACGGCAGCCAAAGAAATGAATCGCACAGCAAAGTGCCTGATAGAACAAATCATTAGATTTTTTAAATTATAGATTGGTTATTGCAGGAGAGAAATAAAAAAGAAGAGAGGAGAATGAAAAAATCATTATGGGATAAATCGGCACAGGAGGCGAAACACGAGGCCGCGCCTCCCTGCCGCTGATATTTATCGGTTAGATATGGATTGATTAGAATTCAACATTCTGCACTCGCTTAGCCCAAGAGAGGATATGGAGTTCAACGCCGATATACTTCTTGATATCGTTGTTGTCGTCTGAGGTCTTAATTGTAAGATTAGACGGAACAGGAGAACCGAGCTGCTTGAAGCTCTTGATATTGAGCTCGTACCAGTTGTTACGGACGAGACCATAACGACCGAGATAATCATTTGTACGCTGCTCGCTTTCCGGGCCGTAAGCTGAATTTACATTCATCTGAGAGGTGGTGCCGTTAGCAGTCCAGGGAGTAGTCGCGTCACCGAAATGCATGATAGGGATTTCGTAGTAGCTCTTACCGCCTACATATTTCTTGATTTCGTAGTTGGCATTGATACGATCAAGAAGCATTTGTGCATCCCCATCAATAGCTGCTTTAAATTTGTCATAGCTGATCTCGTCAAAATACTTATTAAATATATTGGCTAATTTCGGATCTTTCTGAAGACCAATAGAGTTAGCAGTGATTACACCTGTTGTTGGATCCGGTTCAGTGAAACCGATATAAACCAAATCAGCGATATTGTCAGATTCATCAAACGCTGGTGCATTTTCCTTAACGGCAGCTTTCATCGCATCCTGAATAGCGGGTTGAGCTACGAGGAAAGCGTGGGCACGGGAAGCTACTTCAAACTGAGTTTTGTAAATTACATGACTGTTATCGTTGAGGATATACAGATTGCCGTCACCACCTGTCAATGTAAATGTAACTTCAAGAAGTAAAAGAGTGGTGTTGGCATAGTTCATATTCGCAACCGGGAATGTGTTTTCGTAAGGATAGAAAGTAGCGTTTTTAACCGATACGAATTCGCCGCTCGTATTATGTTGAGTCAATTCACTGTCATAGTTAGGATCGACACACCAGTAAGTGCGGTAGCGATTAGGTTTATTCTGATGCAAGGGATCATAAAGAGCCGGCATTGAATTTTCGCCGACCATGCGGTAATTAGATGAATTTCCGGCTTTTAAATCCCATTTCAGACCGTTAACATTACGGACCACATAGCTCTGATCATTAACATTGCCAAGAGCAACCTTAATCTCGGTTTTAATACCGCTATTACCCTGCCAGTCATCGCCATCCTCATTATCAGGATTATAAGAAGTGAGTCCTTCAAACTTAACAGCATCTGCTGTAGTTGTAACCTTGGCGACACCACGCTCTACATAGATACAGCCGGCCTTATTGTCTTTAGCTTCCTGTAAAGTAGAATAGATTGCATTTTTAGCCTGACCGAGTGGTACAAGGGTTCTTATCGTCCCTCCATTCAATGTGGGGTTATAGCCGCCACCTGATTGAGTTGAAAGAGGAGCGTTTGTCATAAAAATACATTTTTTTCCTCCTAATGTATTTACGAAAGGAGTACTTACAATCTTTTCGAGATATGTGCTGAATGTTTCCAACTCACCCGGAAGTGGGAGGTTATCAGGTCTGTTGAGTACAACCAATGCCCACAGATAGTCTTCGCTTCCGACTTCTTTTACCTGACCGGCGGTAAGTTGAGATGCAGTAATCTGATCATCATCCTCAGGTGTGTTTGAAAAATTAGGAGTGAGGGTAACTGCTTCTACAAATTTTGCCGTTCCTTCCGCAGCGTTAGAAGTTCCGGTCGCAAAAATGTAAAGCTGTGCATTTGCAACATTGTATTCCCATGCCTCGCCGTCATTGAAGTCAACGTTACCGTTTTCGGCGCGAGAGGCTGTGAGTTCCTGTGGCAGATTGAGCTGGAGCGCAATGTAGCCGCCTTCTAAGATTTCGCCATTGCCGATAGAACCGGCATTGTTAGGCTCGTCATTGGAGCACGATGCCATAAGGCAGAGGGAGAGTGCTCCAACCATTGTCTTGAAATGTTTCATTGATTAAGTTGATTAATTGAGTATTTAATTGATTAATATATTGTCACTTTAATAATTCTAAGTTTTTACGGGCGGCAGGGAGAGAGCCGGCAAGCTCGAAATAACGGGCAGCCTCGTCGTAGTCGCCTTGACGTGTGGCGAGAATACCGCGCAGGTTGTCAGCCTCAGGTGAATCACCGGCCTTGTCGAGAAGAGGTCGGGCGGCGTCATATTCGCCACGGGCAATCAAAGCCGCAGCGGCATTGAGGTTGGCGGTGGGATCGTCGGGATAATGCTTTAGAGCGATTTCGATGACCCGGTTGAACTCGTCACTGCCTTCGGGATAGAGGCGAGCTACGCGAAACATCTGGTTGAGCGACATTTTCTCGGGAGTCGAGAGTATGACCTCGGCCAGTTCCTCGTCGTCAAGACTCTTGAGGCGAGTGCTGATGGCGAAGGTCGTAGCACGCAATCTCGGGAACCACTCGGGCAAAATCTTTGTGCGGTAGAGAGTAGCGAAGCGAGGACTCGTGCGTAACTCGGTTTCCTTGGCGTCATAGTCACCGGGAGAGTAGGCCGGACGGTCGATCAACTCAAGGAGATCGGCGCGCTGCTGCTCTGTGATTTCCTTACTATCGACTACCTGCTGACGGAACTCACCCCAGTTTTCGGGGACGGCCGAGTAGGTCGCCTTGTCTTTAGGCAGATGATAGCGTTCAGCGAGATATTCGGCGAGAGAACGGCTTCGGCCCGAGGCGAGCATGTCGTTGTGGAGATAGGGAGACTCGGGAGAAGCGTAACCGCAGACGCTTATGCCGGCGATCTCAACGTGGGGGTCAGTGAGAGCATAGGCGACAGAGTCGTCGATGACAGCGAGCTGGGCGCGGTTGTCAATGCGCTGACCGTTGCGGCAGACATAGGGCTCGGCATGAAGTTCGGTGCGGTCTACCTCAAACTGAACTCGTGCCCTACCCTCATGGATGCTGACGGGGAGCTCTGTAACCGCCGGAGTAATCATGGCGGTCTGCATCTGGTGATATGGATTTTCGAAGAGGGGGATCAATGGAGTGACGGTGTTGGCGATGTCAACGCCGCAACCACATGAGTCTATTACGAATGCGATGGCGCTCCGCTGACGGTCAAAGCTACTGTCGATAGCGACACGAGTGCTGTAGCCGACTGTCTGTGAGTGGCCGTTCTTGCGCTCGACTTCATTGATTATGTCATGTGAGCGCATGGCATCGAAGCCGTTGAGCGCACCTCGCTGATAGCTGAGATGCATCTTGCGGCCGTTGATGAGGACTGAGGGGAGTGTCATCGACATTGTGCCGTCGGTCATCACCACCGGTGTGATAAAAATCTGATTGTTGGATTTTAGTTCGAGCGAGTCAAGGATTAAGTCTGCGCTGACTGTGAGGCTATGGCCGTCGGCATGAACGCTGACATGGTCTGTGGTTACAGACTGAGCAGATGACTGGAAGAAGACGGGCGCCGCGATGCCAAGTGAAATAATTGTCTTTGTAAGCGTATTCATGACTCGTTATATTAGAATATATATATTATAGATAGTCCGAGTTTGTCAATGCCGACATAGTTGGTATTGCCGGAATTGACCTTGCGGCTACAGTCGTCGCATTTATATTTGTCATACCACACATGGTTATACCCTACTCCGATTTCGGCCTCAATATTCCAGTGACGGTTTAAAATCCACTGGTAACCGTAAGTGAAGCCGGCGCCTGCAAACTGACCCTCCACGCGGTAATCCTTCACGCTCTTCCGCAGATTATCTCCCTTGAAGAATACGCCCGGAACCGGAAGATTGACATTGCCGGCGTTGAACTCTCCACCCATGAGATGTACACCGAAGAAGTGGCCGTTGAACTTAGAACACGTCCACCATCTGTATTCAGGCATCAACACCCAGTGC
>CAMWNL010000104.1 GCA_947175585.1 uncultured Bacteroidales bacterium
CATCAATACCCTGAGCCTTAAGCTCATTGCTTTTCTGCGACATTGCAAGCGTCTGTGACGCTGCCAGATTGTTGACACGCTTTGAAATAAAATCCATATTTTAAATGACTTGGTTTTATCGTTTTAACTTGACAAAGTTACAAAGAAAATTCGAAATATCTTACTTTGGGATACCCAACCTCTCAAAAATCGCAGATTTAGCGTCCACAAACGCCAATGGCTAATAGGAAGCGGCCGCGCCGCCGGTTTTGCAATATTGTTTTATCCTTTTTTAACGGTAACATGCTTGCCATTATCTTATTTAACACTATCTTTGCGTCTGTATAGAATCTACAACTAAAATTTCCATCGCGAAACTACACAACTCAAAATTTACTGAATATGAAGTCAATCCCTAATCCTTGCCGTCAACTGACGATAATATGTCTCTTGATGGTTACTTTGTTTTCATCTTGTAGCAAAGACTCATCCTTCGGTGGAGGTGCTGAACGACGTGCCGAACTTGTTTCAATCCTTCCTGATGATGCCACGATTACAGTTTCTTTTTCACCGGCCGCTATTTTAAAATCAGCAGGCATGGAAGTGAGCGGCAACAGCGTGAAACCATCCAAAGCCATAGAGCGCTTGGCTGACTCTAACGGCCTTTACGGGGAGGTCATAAAATTTATTACCGAAGCAAAGGGCATTGATTATAGTGCGGCCGTTGTGGCCGGTGGCACCGAAAACGGTTACATACTTTTTGCTCTTTCTGACGCTCACAAGTTCTGTGATTGGGCGAAAAGCAAGGATATGACAGTCACCAACAGCGACTCGTATATTATATGTTATAAGAATCCACAATCTCCGGCCATAGTTATTGACGGCTTGACCGCGTGGTTTATCGGTGCGGCTGCAGATGCCGATAAAGCTCTCTCGATAGTTGAGAGCAGTAAGTCTGCCGCCGAGGATAAAAAGATTGCACAATGGAAGATCGACCGTCTTGTAGAAGATGACATCAATGTGCTCGTTAATGTAGAGGCCTACTCCAAAGAAATGTATTCTGCGTTTAGTTCGTTAGGACTTCCTATCCCGTCGCAAAGCTTATACTCAACCAATTGCAAATACACATCCAGTGATATCAACTTCGATGGCCCGACAGTGCGCATGGTCGGTGAAGCGTTTGACAATGATGGTAACCTGACAACAATTTTTAATAAAGACGAGGTTTCTACAATCCCGTCATCAGTTCTTGCACTTGTCAAAAACTCACAGATTGCAGTAGCTTGTACTTTACCCGACGCTTTGAAATCACAGCTTGTCTCTTATATTATGGATATTGTGGCCATTCAGAATCCCGGCTTTGAATATGCAGACATGCTTAAACAGTCTTTTGACGCTATGACTTCCTTCACCTGGGGCATTTCAACTCGCGATGACATGTCTATTGCCAATTTCAAGCCGACCGACATAATGGCGACTTTAGCTATTGGTTATGACAGACCGGCGGCCGAAAAAGCCGTAACCATGATAATGCCCGAGGTTAAAAAGATTGGAGCCGACAAAGAATTTTCCGAGATCTGGAATGCTTTGAGCGGACAGACCACCTACACCTTCTCACCGGAAGAATCAATGCCAGATTTCAAACTGTATTTGACGGGCAAAGACAATACAGCATTTATAACTACCGATAGTGCGATAAGTGATTTAAAACTGTCTGCCGATCCAAAACTGGAAGGACTGATCGCTTATAGCGTAATCAACCTCAAGAAGTCTCATCCCGGTCTTGCATTGACTAACTGTCCGTTCGGGATTGACTCTCGTTTCACCTCTACAAACGAGAAATCAGAAGGCTATATCACCCTTACTGATACTGACGGTCCCATACTCGAAACTCTTATCACATTTATCAGTCGTTTCCTATGATAAAAAGTGTCACCGACAGGCTGACAAATATCAGACTTGATAATGTAATACCTGATGTCTTTAGCAATGAAGACATCGGGTATTCTCAAATATGGCTTAGCGACTTTTGTTTCGAAAGAGGCCGCCACTATATGATAGAAGCTGCCTCAGGTTCCGGCAAGTCATCTCTCTGCAGCTTCATATATCATAACCGCAGCGACTATCGCGGTAATATATTCTATAATGATATTAACGCCCGGTCTCTTGACGCGTCGGCCATTAGCGATCTGCGTTGCCGCCATCTGGCGCTCTTGCCTCAGGAATTGCGTCTGTTCGGCGAACTCACCGCTTTAGACAACGTTAAGCTGAAGAATCGTCTCACCGGCTATCTGAGCGACGAAAAAATCAAAGATATGTTTGATTTGCTCGGTATTGCCGACCGTATTAACCATCCGGCATCAATGCTGTCAATCGGCCAGATGCAACGTGTGGCTATAATAAGGGCGCTATGTCAGCCTTTTGACTTCATTATTCTTGACGAACCTGTCAGCCATCTTGACGAAACCAACAACAGGATTGTCGGCAAACTCATCTATGACGCTGCTATGGCTCAATCCGCCTCAATCATAATAACCTCTGTAGGCAACCGTCTGGCTTTGCCAACCGATGATGTAATCAATGTCAGACTATGATCACTAAATTACTCCGGAAAAATGTGAGCCGTTGGCAACTCGCCGCATACTCGGCGGCCTGCTTAGTCGGACTTTCCATATTACTTGTTTCGATAAGTTTTTACTCCGACGTGAGATCAATCCGTAATTCAGATAACGGAAATGCAGATTTCATAGTCCTGTCAAAACCTGTCAATATGATTGCGGCTCTTGGATACGGCAGCCCGGATGCTATGAGTTTTACATCTGACGAGATTGACGATTTACGCCGACAACCGTGGGTAAAACGTGTCGGAGAGTTCACCTCAGCAGGTTTTAACATCTCTGCATCTGTCGAATTTGCCGGTCGCGGACTTTCTACCGCTTTGTTTTTCGAATCGTTGCCCGATGACTTTGTAGACATCGACAGCGCTTCCTGGCAGTTTGACCCGGCCATAGGAGAAATACCCATACTCGTGCCGCGCGATTACCTTGCGCTTTATAATTTCGGTTTTGCTGCTTCTCGCGGCATGCCTCAGCTAAGTGAAGACATAATCAAACAGGTGCCCCTGAAAATTGCTCTTGGCGGCAATGGTCATTATGAGATTATGCCGGCCCGCATCGCAGGCTTGTCTTCGAGACTCAACACTATCGCCGTCCCTGAAAACTTCATGCGATGGGCTTCGGAGCGCTTCGGTGACAACAATCCTTCCCGACAGCCGGCAAGGCTCATCGTCGAGCTCGCCAATCCGGGAGACCCGGCGATAAAGACGTGGCTTGATGAAAACGACATCGAATCATCTGCCGACTCCTCTACCTCAGGACAGACCGCATATATAGCTGCGTTATGTGCGGCTGTAGTCGGTATTATCGGTGCCGTAATTGCAGCTCTCGCCGTAATGATACTGCTGCTGAGTATCTTCCTGTTGATTCAGAAAAACAGTGATAAAATCAGAGACCTGACGTTACTTGGCTACAGTCGCTCTCAAGTCGGAAAATTTTACCGAAACCTGATACTGATAATCAACTGCATTGTCACCATAGGTGCAATCATAATAACTCTGGTACTCTCACCCCTGTGGAAAGCGCCGTTAGAATCATTCGGAACACCGGAAAGCAACATTGCTTCTATTTTAATCTGGGCTACTATGATAATGGGTGCCGTAAGTCTCGTAGCAATATTAGCTTGTAATAAAATGATAAGAAAAGCCTCCCGATGAAGAAAATATATATTATCCCTGTTGTGCTATGCTCGCTGGCAGCGTGCAACGATGAGGTTTTCATCGAACCGCTCTCTGTTGAGCCGGCAAGCCACACTCTGGAGTGGACCGGTGGCAGCGGAGAGTTCACTGCCAACCAAGACATTGACTATGTCTACTCAATAATCTACCGTTGGGTCAACGGGCGCGGACTGCCTGTTGATGGCAGAACTATGCAATATACTCTTAGTGGTGGAGACGACCGTATAAGGATCAACAACGAACTATGTGACATAACTTTATCAAAAGACACCCATGGTCACCTCACAATTGAATCCGGCTACAATCTCTTCCCTGACACAATCTACATGAATATCGACATCAGCAGTCTCTATGAAACTACATCTCGTGCGTTCCGCATTATGCCGTCGCCCGGATTCGGTCATGGAGATTTAATCTATGATTTTCATCAATGCTGGTACGAGGAAAATGCAGATACCATCAACTTACTTCACATGGGTTTCTTCGGTGAACAACCGTTTGACTATACAGTCCGCGAAAAAGGATACGTCCTCGCCCACTCCTCAGCCCGATTCAGCCCTTATGAAAAGTTGCTTAGTGATAACATTTTCGGAAGAGACACCTTTTATGTAGACGAAGCCATAGTCAATGGTCCATATTGGGGACTTTCCGGTAAAAAGATTCCTTACATTTCAAGTTATCAACAGGTTTCGGGTGATTCGCTTGTTTTTGACGAAGATCTGGTCATCAGTCTTCAACCTGAGACTGAATATCATATCAAGGCTATAATTAAAAGCGAACAACATGGCTTTAACTACACTATTAAGGCCGTCAGTCCTATCAAAGAATTGACAGATAAAATTATCGAAGGTATTTTCTGGATAGTCACTCCTACAAGCTATGAAATACTAATCGAAACCAACGAAATCCAACCGCAATGAGACGATTAATCACTATATTTATCATCCTTTCTTCGTGGATTTCAGCGCTATGCTACAATCCCGACAGCGCAGCTGTTAACCGTGCGGTGGTCGACTGGGGCATTGAGGCAGGAGTCAACAGTTCTTACATCATTCCGACCAATAGCTTCCTGAAAACTGTTAGCGGCAATGATGCAGTAATCGCGCCCGATTTAAGAGCGAGTTTCGCGTTCGGCCCTCGCTCCAGATACGGACGCCTTTACCCTGGTGTTCGGCAAGGTCTTGGCATAGGACTCAATAATATTATACCCCACTCTACTCTCGGAACTCCGGCTCTGGTATATCTCTTTCAAAACATCAAAATCGTCGGTAACAGACGGCTTTGGCTTGAGGGTGAATGGAATTTCGGCATCTCGGCAGGATGGTCGAAGTTTAATCCGGAGGCTGACATTGTTAATAACGCTATCGGTTCCCGTGTCAACGCAATGCTTGGTATAGGAGTGTCGGGCTTATACTCTCTTACTGACAACTGGCGCTTAAAAGCTACACTAAACGGCATCCATTATTCCAACGGCAACACTCATCTCCCTAACGCCGGAGTCAATTCAATAGGACTGATGCTCGGAGTTCAATATATCTTTGACCCGGTAAGTCCTGTTAAAGAGTTGCCAATGATTGAGAAATTCAAACGTGGATTTTCTTATGATGTGACAGCCTATGGTGCGACACGCCGCCGCATAGCCGATAACGGCTTGGACGATTACACCGTGCTTAAGGGATCTTTTGGTGTAGCCGGTATTAATATCGCCGCAATGTATGATCTCAACAGATATTTCCGATTTGGACTTTCTGCTGACATGCAGTACGACGAAAGCGCTAATCTCGCCGGCCATCGTGTCGAGAATTCATACGGTGACGAAGTCAAGTTCTATCGTCAGCCATTCGCCGACTGCTTTGCCGGAGGTCTGTCTGTACGTGCCGAACTGACTCTACCTGTTTTCAGCATCAACGCCGGCATTGGGCGCAATATAATCGCCAACGGTCCTGACACTCGTATTTTTTATCAGACTCTCGCCCTCAAAGCTTATATATGGCGAGGATCATATCTTCAGGTCGGATACCAGCTGAGCAACTTCCACCTACCCAACAATCTGATGCTCGGAGTCGGATACACCTTCGGTCGTAAACAGTAAAGATTAAATATAACGAATTGGGATGTTTCGGAAAAATTGATGTATATTTGCAGTACCAATAAACAAACATTCGTATCACATTATCAACACTAACAATTCAAGTTATGAAGAAGAAATTTATCTGCACCGTTTGTGGCTATGTTCACGAAGGTGATCACGCTCCTGAAAAGTGCCCTATCTGCGGTGCCCCCGCGTCTAAATTCAAAGAAATGGATGATACTGCAGAACTCAAATTCGTCACTGAGCACGAAATCGGCGTTGCAAAAGGTTGTGACGAACAGATGATCGCAGACCTCACTGCCCACTTCAACGGCGAATGTGGAGAAGTCGGCATGTACCTCGCCATGGCTCGTCAGGCTGACCGCGAAGGCTATCCCGAAATTGCTGAAGCATTCAAGCGTTATGCATGGGAAGAAGCAGAACACGCTTCTAAATTTGCAGAACTCCTCGGCGAATGTGTCTGGGACACCAAAACTAACCTCGAAAAACGTATGGCAGCTGAAGCCGGTGCTAACGAAGATAAGATGCGCATCGCTCGTCGCGCTAAAGAACTCAACCTCGACGCCATCCACGACACCGTTCACGAAATGGCAAAAGACGAAGCTCGCCACGGTCAAGGCCTCCAAGGCCTCTATAACCGCTTCTTCAAGAAATAAGCCCGCTATATATTAGCTC